>JANTGX010000317.1 GCA_024762755.1 Gammaproteobacteria bacterium | reverse complement strand
GGGAGAAGAACACCCCGCGCTCGCGCAGGGTGGCGATGAAGCGTCGCGCGATGACGAAACTGGAGACCGCCGCGGTCTCGGTGATCTCGAAGCACAGGCGACGGGGGGAGACGCCGCTGGCGTCGAGGGCCTGGAGGACGAAGTCGAGGAACTCGCTGTCACCCAGCGACTGGCCGGAGAGGTTGACCGACCACACCGTGTCCGCCGGCACCTGCAGACGCTCTGCGGCGAGCAGGTCGAAGACCTGCTCCACCACCCAGCGGTCGATGGCCGGCATGAGGTCGAAGCGCTCGGCCGCGGGGAGGAATTCGCCAGGCGCGATGAGCGAGCCGTCCTCGCCCTGCATGCGCACCAGCACCTCGTAGTGATGGCACGCCCCGGTCAGGTCGCCGAGGGACTGGATGGCCTGACAGAAGAGCACGAAACGCCCCTCCTCCAGGGCCCGCGTGATGCGCGGCACCCACTGTGCCTGGCCCTGATGGCGGGCCAGCTCCACGTCGTCGTGGTGGTAACGGCAGACGCGGTTGCGCCCGCTGGCCTTGGCCCGGTAGCAGGCGGTGTCCGCGGCGGCGACGAGCTCGGCCAGGCCGGTGGCCCGGTTGTCCAGCGCCACCAGACCGATGCTCACCCCCACCTCGAACAGTTGGCCGTCCCAGTGCAGGCGATAGGCCTTCAGCTTCTCCACCAGTTCGCGGCCGATGTGTTCGGCAGTGGCCACCGGGCAGCTCTCGAGCAACACGGCGAACTCGTCACCACCGAGGCGGGCCAGGGTGTCGCCGTTGCGGAAGTGGCCGGCGAACAGCTCCGCCACCTCCTTCAACAAGGCGTCGCCGGCGGCATGGCCGCAACTGTCGTTGATCACCTTGAAGCGGTCCAGGTCCATGAACATCAGGCTGTGAGTGCTGTCGTCGACCTGCGCACTCTCCATCACCTGACGCAGGCGCACCTCGAACTCGCGCCGGTTGATGAGGCCGGTGAGGGCGTCGTGGGTGGCCTGGTAGTTGAGTTGGCGGGTCACGCCGCGAATCGCCGAGACGTCGTGCATGGCGAGCACCGCGCCGATGCTTTCGCCGCTGCGATCGAGGATCGGCGCGGCGATCATGTCCACCGCATATTCGTTGCCTGCGGGGTCGATGAGCAGGCTCTGCTCCGCTACCCGCACCGCACTGCGGCGCCCCAGACAGCGCACCACGGGATCGGCCACGGGGGTCCGCTCGACCTCGTCGACGATGTGCAGCACCTCGTCGTAGAAACGCCCGGCCACGTCCGCCAGTCCCTGCCCGAGGAGCCGTTCGGCGGCCGGGTTGAGGTAGTTGATGCGCCCCGAGCCATCGGTGGTGAGCACCGCATCGCCGATGGCCTTGAGGGTCACCTCGGCGCGTTCCTTCTCGCGGTACAGGGCCTCCTCGGCGGCGCGCAGATGGGACAGGTCGCGCAACCCCTGCAACATACCCACCGCCTCGCCATTCGCATCCCGCACCACGCGGATGGTGACCTCGATGGGGCGCCCGGTGGGATTGGTGGGATCGTCGGCCTCCTTGGTGAAGAAGGCGTCGCGCCGTTCCAGGCGGGCGGCACAGGCGGGGCAGGGCACCTTTTCCGGTTTCAGGTGGATGAGCGTACGCACGTCGCGCCCCAGGGCCTCCGCCGGGGGCTTGCCCACCTGGCGGTAGAAGGCCTTGTTGGCGCGCACCAAACGGTCGTCGAGGTCCACCAGGTACATGGGGTCCTCGAGGTAGTCCATGGCCTGGCTCCATTCGTAGGCAGACCGGGCCAGGTCCGCCTCGCGCGCGCGCAGGTCACGGCGCAGCTGCCCCTGGCGGACCAGCAAGACACCGAGCAGGGCGAGCAAAAGCAGCAGACCGAACCCCAGCCACGGTGCCGCGGCGCCCTCGGCGGCCAGGGCCGGCAACGGCAGGACGGCCAGGAGCAGGCCAGGGACACGACGGCGCAGGGGCCGCGGCCGACGGGGTTGGATTCGTTTCGACATCAGCCCCTGTATCGGCCGCTGTCGCGCGAGCAATAGCAGTCGGCTCAGCAAAAGTCACCAGGGTCCTGCGCCGCGGGAAGAGGGTACTATTGCCGCGAACCACGGAGAGAGAGCCATGCCCACGCCGGACGAGGAACTGGACCAACTGCGCGAGACGGTGGCCCTGCTGCAGCGCGAGAACGCGCAGCTCAGGCGCGCCCAAGGCGGCGAGCACGGCGCGGCCGAAACCACGCCGGCGGGCCGCACCGAGGAGCTACAACGCATCAACGAGCAGCTGCGACGCGAGATCAACGACCGCGAACAGGCCGAGGAGATCGCCCGCCAGCACCAGGAACGCCTGGCCCATGTGGCGCGCATCAACACCGTGGGCGAGATGGCCTCGGGTCTGGCGCACGAGATCAACCAGCCCCTGGCGGCCATCGCCACTTACACTCAGGGCTGCCTGCACCGCCTGCGCAAGGCCGGCGAAGACCCGGAGAAACTGGCCCCCATCCTCGAGCAGATCATCGTCCAGGCACAGCGCGCGGCGACCATCGTCCAGCACCTGCGCAACTTCGTCACCAAGGGCAAACCGCACCGCGAACCCACCGACATCACCCAGGTGGTACGCCGCGCCGTGAGCCTGGTGCGCGGCGAGATCCTGAGCAACGAGATCGAGCTGGACATCATCCAGGACGCCAGCCTGCCGCTGGTGTTCGCCGACGCCATCCAGGTGGAACAGGTGCTGCTCAACCTGCTGCGCAACGCCATCGACGCCCTCACCGAGGTGGAGGGCCGCCGCGAGCTGAAGATCATGCTCGACTGTTGCGAGAACCGCGAGATCAGCGTCGCCATCAGCGACACCGGGCCCGGCTTCAGCGACGACGCACGCGACAAGCTCTCCTC
>JANTGX010000316.1 GCA_024762755.1 Gammaproteobacteria bacterium | reverse complement strand
GTTGTGGGGCGCACCTCCTATCCTTGGTCAAGCCAGGACATCGGTCCTCACTAGTCGCCGACCCGGCCCCACTTGTGGACCTGGTAGTCGCTCCAGGTGACGATGTAGAAATTCAACGCCGTGTCGATGCCCAGTCCTTGGCCGCCCTCGGCCACTCGGCCCAGCAGGTTTCCCGTAGGAGAAAGAATGGCGACGCCCTTGTTGTCCAGGATGTAGATGTTGCCCTCGGAGTCCAGCTCGATGTCCCGCGGGTAGGACAGCATGCAGTCGTCCGTGTACATGTTTTCCCCCATGTCGCCCCAGGTGAAGAGGATGTCCCCCACGGGGCTCAAGACCGTCAGGCGGTGCAGATCCTGGTCGACGAGGTAGATGTTGCCGCCCTCGTCCACCGCGATGCCGGTGATGCGCATCACCTGCGCGCCGAACTCCATCGGACGACTCCAGATCAGCTGCCCGCCGTGGGTGAACTTCTGGATATGGTAGCCACCGCTCATCACGTAGACGTAGGTGGGGTCGACAGCGAGGCCGATCGTGTAGCCCAGCGTACCGGGCGTCGTGCCTTCTTCGCCCCAGGCGCCCTGAGCCGCGCCACCGCCATTGAAGATCTGGATGCGGTAGTTGCCGCTGTCCGCCACGAACAGGAGTCCGCCGGGATCGAAGGCGATGCCGCAGGGTTCCTCCAGGGCGCCGAGCTCGTCGCCCTCGTAGCCCCCGCCGATGCCGCATTCGAGCTCGCTCTCGGCCTCGCTCTGGGACCGGGACACCCAGCCGATGCGAAGGTCCCCATTGAAGAGGCCTTCACCGTCCAGCCAACAGTGCCGCCACTTGCCCGTCGCGCCCAGGTACTCGCCGGCCTCGCTGAACTTGCGCAGGACCTGATGGTTGGTATCAGACACCCAGAGGAAGCCGCCGTACCACTCGGCGTCCAAGGGCATTTCCATCTGGGCGTCGTAGATATCATCGCCTTCGAAGGTGACACCCTGTTCGTAGTGAATGAGATCTTGGTTCACGCAGACGAATTCGCCCTGGGCCATCCGCACGACGGCCGTGTCGGCGATGGCGGGGAAACCGTCCAGGGCGGCGACCACATGGAACACGCCGAGCCAGCCGGGTCCCAAGAAGTGCCCATCCTGTGCCACCGTCCCGCCGAAGGGCGACTCCAGGATGCTCCAGACCACGTCGCCCTCGTCGATGCCCGTCAGCTCGAGCTCGAAGTCCTGCTCGCCGAAGATCGTCAGCACGGTGTCGTCCGGACTGATGGCGATGCTCTGGCTGGCCGGCGGCTCCGGATCGCCGGGACCGTAGGTGCTGAAGCCGTTCAGCGAGCCGAGCACCTCATGGGCCAGCGTGTCCACACTGCTGCCCGCCAGCGGCAGCCAGGACTGACCCACCGCCTTGCAGAGGCGCAAATCTTCCGCAAGGACCCCCGCGGGCAGGTCGGCGGGGTCGTAAATGATGCGCAGCCCCACGGGCAGCGTGAAGTTGAGCCCGTCGGGGCCAAACTCGTAGCAGCTACCACCGATCATGCGCCCATCGGCGGGCGTGCCCGTGGCCGGCGATACCGTGATCGCGACCTCGGAACTCAGCGCTCCGGCGGGAAAGATCAAACTCACGCGGCCCCCATCGGCCTCCACCGTGCCACCGGTCGGACCGACGGTACTCCCGGGGTCGGAACCCGGAGAGGCGGGGTCGCCGCCGCCTCCGCAGGACAAGCAGGCGAAGAGGAACGCGATCAAAAGACTGAGCAGGCCGCGATGAGACATGGCTCTCTCCTTGCATGGGTCCAAAGGCATCAACATGGCAAGAGGATGAAGGCGGCCCGTTACGCACCTGTTACGCGTCGTGGGGATGGGCGCTGAAGGCCACGGCCAAGGTCTCGTGTCCGGTCTTTACAGGTGGCCCCCCTTCACGACACGATCTTCAGCAGGTCCGCCAGCGTCCCCAGCTGCTTTCTGTCCAGTCCCTCGACAAGGGCCGCGGACGCGAATTCGAAGGACGTGCGCGACTCCTCGAAGATCCGCTGTCCCGGCTCGGTCAGGCTGACCAGGCTGACCCGGGCATCGCGGGGATTCTGCTCCTTCTCGATCAGCCCGATCTTCTCCATGGGATTCAGCAGCCGGGTGATGCCCGAGGGTGTCATACCAACCCGCTCGGCCAGATCCGTCCGGCGCAGCATCTGGTTGGGGGCCAGATGCAGTTGATTGAGGACCAGATACTCCGACAGTCCGATGCCATGGGCCGAAAGGGCCGCGCCCACCCGCCGCTGGATCTTGCTCTGAAAATTGATGATTCTTTCCACCAGTTCACCTTCTCTGTGTGCCGTCATTGCCCATACCTTTCGAATCAGATGATGATCCCAATCTACACATTTTATTTGCTAGGTCAAGTACCTTTCAAGCATATGACCCGATCAAGCGCCAGCCTGTGTGCCTCCGCTGGGTCCGGACCGACCGGGAACAGTAAGCACCGCGGAAGGATGGGCAGATGTCGTGTTGATAGGCAGGAACTCTACCCGAATTTCTTGTCCAGTTCCTTCACAAGATCGGTGAGGCGGGGTACGAGCGATTCGAGCGTTTCTCTCATTTGCGCGAGTCGATTCTTCTCCATCTGATCCAGCCCGGTCTCTTCGATCCGGGAACACGCGGATTTCCAGGTCCCCAGAGCGATGAACGCTCCCTCGGCTCCGATCCCGATCTTGCAGAAATCCTCAAAGATCTCCGGCAGCGTACCATCAAAAACCTGCGCTTTCCGCATCTCTTCCATCTCGTCATCCAGCAGTAAGATCAAGTCGTGGACCTCGCACAACTGCCGATAGGCCGCTTCACCCCTTTGCTGTCGCGCGCTCCACAGGGCACAATCGGCCAGAAGGGGCGAC
>JANTGX010000315.1 GCA_024762755.1 Gammaproteobacteria bacterium | reverse complement strand
TGGCCTTCGTGGTCGCAGTCTGTTCGGCCAGTGGTGCGCTGGCTGGCGCGGTGGATTCCTTTTGCGATGGTGCAGCGAGCGGGTTGCCCGTGGCGCTGGGCAGGTGATCGATGATCTGGCAAAGATGCTGGAAGATTTCGTCGATGTCACCGCTGCCATCGACGGTGTACAGCTTGCCCTGGCGCTTGTAGTAGTCGATGAGCGGGGCGGTCTGCGTCTCGTAGACCCGCAGGCGGTTGCTGATGGTCTCTTCGGTGTCGTCGGCGCGATGATGCAACTTGCCGCCGCATACGTCGCACAGGCCATCGAGTTTGGGTGGCGAGGAATAGATGTTGTACATCTGGCCACAACTGCTGCAGGTGCGTCGGCCGGCGATGCGCTGGATCAGCAGATCGAAATCGACATCGATGAAGATGGCAGCGTCCAGCGGCCGGCCGAGGCGGGCGAGAAGGGCATCGAGGGCCTGGGCCTGAGGGATGTTGCGCGGAAAACCATCGAGGATGAAGCCCTTGCGCGTATCCGGTTCGGCCATGCGCTCTTCGATCATGTCGAGGACGATCTGGTCGGAGACCAACTGGCCGGCGTCCATGGCCGCCTTGGCCTGTTTCCCCAGCGGTGTGCCGGCGGCAACGGCGGCGCGCAGCAAGTCGCCCGTAGAGATCTGTGGCACACCATATTTTGCAACCAGTTTTTTGGCTTGGGTCCCCTTCCCCGAGCCGGGTGCACCAATCAAGACTATCCTCATCGTGGCTGACTCCCTTCTTGTTATGTGTCGTTTTTGGTCATTCCGACGCGGATTGTCATCGCGATCGGTTTATGGCAGGCAATGCCCGCAAAGCTACCCTCTACTTCGATCGCAAGTCAACAATCCACCCTGCTTCTCACGGCGGCTTTTATGAGCACAAAAAATCATTTTGTCCCACCCCGGGGGGAAACGCGTGAATCGCGGCCCACCGTTGTGCTAGCGTTGTCCGTTACGGCTGCCGGCCCGTCGATGGGCCCGTCGCCGTTGGCGCGGATAAGCGGACCTTTTCTGGCGGCAATGCCTGCAATCTCTATCTGCGTCGTGCGCCGCTGCACCGACCCGCGCTCCCAAGGATTGCGCAGACGCGGCATCTTGATACTCAATTTTGGAGGAGTCATGGCGAAGAAGAAGAATGCATTCTATGCACAGTCCGGCGGCGTCACGGCCGTCATCAATGCAAGCGCCTGCGGCGTGATCGAGACGGCGCGCAAACACAAGGACAAGATCGGCAAGGTGCTGGCCGGCCGCAACGGTATCATCGGCGCCCTGACCGAGGATCTCATCGACACCAGCAAGGAATCGGCCCGCGCCATCGCCGCCCTGCGCTACACACCGTCGGGGGCCTTCGGTTCCTGCCGCTATAAATTAAAGGGGCTGGAAGAGAACCGCGCCGAATACGAGCGCCTGATCCAGGTCTTCGAGGCACACAACATCGGCTATTTCTTCTATAACGGCGGTGGTGACTCGGCCGATACCTGTCTCAAGGTCTCCCAACTGTCGAAGAAACTCGGCTACCCCATCCAGGCCATCCACGTGCCCAAGACCGTGGACAACGACCTGCCCATCACCGACAACTGCCCCGGCTTCGGCTCGGTGGCCAAGTACATCGCCGTCTCCACCCGGGAGGCCAGCTTCGACGTCGCCTCCATGTGCGCCACCTCCACCAAGGTCTTCGTCCTCGAGGTGATGGGGCGGCACGCCGGCTGGATCGCCGCGGCCGGCGCCCTGGCCACCGACGAGAAGATCGACCTGCCCATTCTCATCCTGTTCCCCGAGATCCCCTTCGACCGCAAGACCTTCATGGCCGCGGTGCGCGCGAAGGTCGAGCAATACGGCTATTGCTCCGTGGTCGTCTCCGAGGGTGTGCGCGATCCGGACGGCAAATTCCTCGCCGAGACCGGACTCAAGGATGCCTTCGGCCACAGCCAACTGGGCGGCGTGGCACCGGTGGTGGCCGGCATGATCCAGCAGGACCTGGGCTATAAATATCACTGGGCCGTGGCCGATTACCTGCAGCGTGCGGCGCGTCACATCGCCTCCAAGACCGACGTGGAGCAGGCCTATGCCATGGGCGAGGCGGCGGTGAAGATGGCCCTGCAGGGCAAGAACTCGGTGATGCCCACCATCGATCGCAAGTCCGACAAGCCCTATCGCTGGGGCGTGGGTGAGGCGCCCCTGCGTCGCGTGGCCAATGTCGAGAAATTCATGCCCAAGAGTTTCATCAGCCGCGACGGTTTCGGCATCACACCCAAGTGCCGGCGCTACCTGGAGCCCCTGATCAAGGGCGAGGACTACCCGCCCTTCAAGCAGGGCCTGCCCCAGTATGTGGTACTGAAGAATCTCCCCGTGCCGAGCAAGCTCGAACCCTTCGAACTCCGCTAGCCCCCCGATTCACCGAGACGGGGGTCGCTGGTCGACCCCCCGCTCCACTTCCCTTGCAACGAATGACGACCCACCACGTCGGAGAGATGGGGGCCTCGGCACCCGTTACACTGGACGGCTCTCACCGTCACATATCGGTCAACAGGGCGCGATACCCTCTCTAGGAGTCTGTCGGATTTAGGGCTGATCTGCTGCGGAAAATCCATTTCGGCCAGCTTTTCCGATCCTTTTCGTTGAATAGCTACGGCTATTCGCCTCAAACGATGGAACTATCTGATCCAAAATGGCTTTCCCTCGCGACGATCGCCTAAACCCGACAGACTCCTAGCCTGTACTCGCAGGCGACAATACCGCTATGGTTTACATTCCCTCCGCTCACCCAAGGACCACGCCATGAACAAACTCGATCAATTGCGCCAGATGACCACCGTGGTCGCCGATACCGGCGACATCGAGGCCATTCGCCAATACCGACCCATCGA
>JANTGX010000314.1 GCA_024762755.1 Gammaproteobacteria bacterium | reverse complement strand
TCAGCGGATAGTCGAGGCGGGGAAACAGGTCCACCGGCAGGCCGCGGAAACTGGCCAGGCCGCCGATACCCAGCATCAGCACACCGAGAATCAGGGCCATCGGGTAACGCAGCAGTCTCTCCAGCACTACCGCGCTCTCAGTCGACGAACTTGATCAGGTCTTTGAGATCCCGGTACAGCAGTTCGTAGGCCCCCTCGGTGACCACCGGCGTGCCGGGCGTCAGCCCTTCGAGGACCGGGATGCGTCCATCGGGCGCGGCAGGCCCGACCTCGACGGCAACCGGCCGGGTCTCTTTTGCGCCCGGGACCATCACCCAGGTCTTGCCGTTGCGCGCCACCACTGCGGATGCGGGTACCCAGACCACCGGGCGCGCCGGGCCGCGATGCCATACCTCCACCCAGGCACCGTCCTGCAGTCCGGGCTCGGCCTGGCCCGTCTCGAAGTCCAGCAGCCAGAGGCCACTGGCCGGATCGAGCCGGGCCGTGCCGCCGAGAGGGTGCAGATCCAGCCGGAGGTCGCCGTGTTGCCACCAGGTCTGGCCCTCCCGCCAGGCCGGCACTGCCGCCTCATTGACCCCAACGCTCAGGTACATGCCGGTGAGCGATTCCAGCTCCAGTACTGCGGCGCCCGCGCTCAGCTGCTCGCCCACGCTGGCGTGAAGCGCCGCGACGATGCCATCGAAGGGGGCCTTCAGCTGGCTCAGATCCGCCGCCAGTGCGCCCAGTCCCTGGCGCTCGGCCCGATGCGACAGGCTGGCCTCATCCGTGCCCTGGTTGAGCAGATCGAGCAGCGCGGCCAGCCCCTGCCAGGCCATGCGCGCGGTGCGGTCGGCCTGCGCCGCGCCCTCTTCGGTGGCGAGCAGCTCGTTGCGGGTGACGGTGCTTTCGCGCCGGCCTTGCTGCATGACCGCGAGGCGCTTCTGTGCCAGATTCGATGCCTGACGCGCCAGTTGCCACTCGGCCAGTTGGCGGCGCAGCTCCGGGGCGTCGAAACGGGCCAGCACATCGCCGGCATGGACCTGCGCGCCGGGGGTTGCCGACAGGGCACGGATGCGCGCCGTGAACGGCAGGCTCAGGGCGGCCTCGGTGCGTGCCCGAACCCTGGCCAGTGCGCGCGCCTGTGGCTGCCAGGACCCGGCCACAGTGGCTTCGGTCGAGGGCGTCGCGGCCGGGCAGGGCGGCGCGAGCAACCAGAGCAACGCGCAGAGAAGTACAGCGGTTCGGCGCGGTGGCTCGTGGCGGGTTGGAGACCGCGGTGGCGTGAGCGCCTTCATTTCTCGGAAGCTGGTGCTGCGCCTGGTCCCCGTGGGGTGCGGCTCAGCGCCTGGTAGATCACCGGCATGACGATCAGCACCAACGGCATCTGCACCAGCAGCCCGGCGATGATGGCGATCGCCAGCGGCTGCTGCATGGCCGAGCCCTGTCCCAGGGCCAGGGCCAGCGGCAACAGGGCGAGGATGGCCGCCTGGGTGGTCATGGCGATCGGCCGCATGCGGTTGCTGCCCGCCAGGATCAGCGCCTCGCGGCGGTCGCTGTAGTCGTGGCGCAGGTCGTGGTATTCGGAGAAGTAGAAGATCGACACCTCGGTGACGATGCCAATGATCATGGTCATCCCCATCATTGCGGTGATGTTCAGTTCGATACCGGTCAACCACAGGCCGACGAACACCGCGGATACCGCCAGCAGTGGCGCAAGCAGAATGGCGACTGCCGCGGCGAACTGTTCATAGAGAAACAACAGCAGCAGAAACACCAATGCGATCGCGGCGATAAACACCGCAATCAGGCCGCGAAAGGCAATCTGCTGTTGCTTGTACAGGCCGCCCAGCTCGTAGTACATGTCGGACGGCAGCAGCCCCGGCTTGTCCAGAACCTGTTTGACCTCGCGGATGGTCGAGCCCAGATCGCGCCCACTGATGCGCCCGGTGACCGCGACCATGCGCTTGAGATTGTCGCGGCTGATCTGCGGCTGTCCGGTCTGTATCTGGACGGTGGCGACGCGCTTGAGCGGAAAACGATGGCCGTCGGGCGCGCGCAGCCAGATCCTGTCCATCGCGCGGATACGGTCGCGCAGTCTGGCCGGCACCCAGACACGCACGTCCACCAGCTTGACGCCTTCCTGCACCTGGGTGGTCACCAGCCCGTTGAACCAGGCTTCCAACTGCCGTGTGACCGCGTCCGGGTCCACGCCCTCGAGCGCCGCCTTGTCGCGGTCGACTACGATGTTCACCGCATCGCCTGCCAGCACGATGCCGTCTTTGACGTCCACCACGCCGCTGATCGCTGAAACGGCCTTGGCCACCGCCGGGGCGACGTGCATCAGCTCGTCGAGTTTGTCGCCATAGAGTTTGATCTCGATCGGCTGTGGCACGGCGGTCAGGTCACCGATCAGGTCTTCCATCAGCAGGGCCATTTCGACCTCCAGCCCCGGCACCTGGGCCTCGATCTGGCCACGGATCTGGTCCATGACCGCATCGATGGGCGGGCGCGGGAAGGGCTTGAGGCGGACGAAGAAGTCCCCTTCGTTGGCCTCGGTGAGGCCGCCCCCCAGCTGGGTGCCGGTGCGCCGCGAATAGGTCTGTACGGCGGGATTGGCCCGCAGGATGGTACCGACCTGTTGCAGCAGGCGGTCGGTTTCGCTCAGTGAAGTGCCGGCCGGGGAGCGATAGTCGAGGACGAAACCACCCTCGTCCATGTGCGGCATGAAACCGGAGCCGACATTCTGGTAACCGACATAGCCGGCGGCAACCAATGGCAGCACACCGAACAGTACGAGCCAGGGACGGGCAAGTACGCGGCGCATCAGTGCCTGGTAGAGGGTCTGCAAACGCCTGAACAAGGGGCCGATGTCTTCATGCTCGGCGTCACGCCGGCTGAGCAGATGCTCGGCCAGCAGCGGTATGGCCAGCCACGCCAGCAGGAAG
>JANTGX010000313.1 GCA_024762755.1 Gammaproteobacteria bacterium | reverse complement strand
GGAGAACGCCCTCGCCCTGCGTGCCAGCGTCAAGTTTCCCACCGGCGACAGCCGCCTGCTGCAGGGCAGCGGCGGCACCGATCTGGCCCTCTGGCTGAGCGGCGCCCATGGCGGCTACGGCCTGGGCTATTCCGGTTCCGTTTACGGCGGGCTGGGGCTGCTGCTGATGGAACGGGGCGATGTGCTGGCGGACCTGCAGCGCGAGCGGGTGGCCTTCGGCACCCTCGGCGCCGGGGCCTGGGTATTGCCCAGCGTCTGCCTCAAGCTGCAGGCGGACTACCACGGCGCCCTCTACCGCGACAGCCAGCTCACCCCGCTGGGTGACGACACCCTGCAACTGAGCTTCGGCGGCAGCCTGCGCCTGATCAAATACACCGAGATCGAGCTGGGGGTGATCGAAGACATCGCCGTCGGCACCGCGCCGGACGTGGTCTTCCACCTCGGCATCACGGTCAGCGAATGAGGCCGCACCGGCCATCCATCGGGGGCGCGAACCCAGCGCCCCTGCCCACAACCCCTCTGCGACACGAGAACCCCATGAAGACACTGACCCTCCTCCTCCTGCTCTGCCTCAGCGCCGGCGCCCCGGCGGCCACGGTCTACAAATGGACCGACGCCGCCGGTGGCGTGCACTACGGCGAACGTCCACCCGCCGGCCAGGCACAAGAACTGCGCGTGCCGGACCACAAGCCGGGCAAGGTGGTCACGCCGGCCGACCGGCAGAAGGAGACCCAGCGCCTGTTGGACGCCATCGACAAGGAACGGCAGGAAAAGGACAAACAGGCCGCGGCCGCCGCCAAGGAACAGGCCAAGCGCGACGAGCAGTGCCAGCAGGCGCGGCGCAGTGCCGCCCTCTATGGCATGGGCGGACGCATCTTCGACATCGACCCGCAGGGTGAACGTCGCTACCTCAGCGATGCCGAGATCGAGCAGAAACGCGCGGCGGCGCAGCGTGAAGTGGAGAAGTGGTGCCGCTGAGGGCTGGGAGCCTGTCGGATTCAGGCGATCGCCCAAAGCCGACAGACTCCTAGAAGACCCAGCCGGTGAGGGTCAACAGGGCGAGTACCGTGACCCAGGCGATGAGGCTGCGCTGACACAGGCCGAGGGCCTCGCGCACCGCCGTCAGGCCGTCCAGCCGCTCCAGCTGCAGGGCCGCGCGGCCGGTGCGCACCACGTACTGGTGGCATACCGGCAACAGGGCTTGGGCCTGCGGGGCCTGATGGCGGGTCTCGCGCCAGGCGTGCAGGGCGTGGACGAAGCTCCCCATCACGGCGAAGCCGAGGGCCGACAGATGGGCCGGCAACCAGGCCAACACCATGTGCAGACGGGTGGCGGTGAGCCAGTAGTCGGCATTGGCGTCCTCCGGCGGCGCGCTCACCAGTTCCGACACCAGGCGATAGAGCATGGCCCCCATGGGGCCGAGCACCACGAACCAGAAGAACACCGCCAGCAGGCGCTCGTGAGTGAGGACGAAGACCGCGTCCAGCACCGCCGCGTCGCGCGCCGAGGCCTCCCGCGGCGGGGCGTAGGGCAACAGTTCGTGCAGCAGCGCCGTCACCTGCGCCTCGTCGCCGCGCTCGCGCGCCGCCAGGTAGGCCTCCACCAGCCGGCGCGGATCGCGCGGCCCCATGGCGAACAGCAGCACCCCCAGACTGAGCAGAAAACTCAGCAGCCAGAGCACCTGGTCGAGCAGGTATTGCAGCCCCCCCACCAGCAGCACCGGCGGCAGGACACTGAGCAGCACCGCCGCGGTGCCGCCGCGCGCGCCACGCAGCAGGCGCCGGCGACAGGCCGCCGCATAGCGCTGAAACCAGGCCACGCTGCGCAGGCGGTCGAGGGCGGGGACGAAGGCTTCGAGAATCAGACTGAGCAGGATGGCCAACAGGAACATGGCGTGCCTCGGGCTGGACTAGGGTCGGCCCATCATAGCCGAAATCGTCGCCGGCACACGCGGCGCGGCGAGATCAGCCCAGCAATGACCGCAGGCGGGGCCAATCGAAGCAGGGACCGGGGTCGGTCTTGCGCCCGGGGGCGATATCGCTGTGACCGACCACCCGTTCGCGGCTCAGGCCGGGATAGGCGGCCATGAGGGTCCGGCCGACGGCACCCAGGCGGGCGTACTGCTCGGCGCTGAAGGGACGTTGGTCGCAACCCTCCAGCTCGATACCGATGGAGAAATCGTTGCAGCGTTCGCGCCCGGCATAGCAGGAGACCCCGGCGTGCCAGGCGCGGTGGTGGAAAGGCACGTACTGCACCAGGCCGCCATCACGGCGGATCAGCAGATGGGCGGAGACCTCGAGGCCGGCGATGGCGGCAAAGCTCGGGTGGGCGTCGGGGTCGAGCCGGTTGCAGAACAGGGCGTCGATCCACGGCCCGCCGAACTCGCCGGCCGGCAGGCTGATGGCGTGGATCACCAGCAGTTCCGGGCGGCAGCCGGCGGGGCGCCGATCACAGTGTGGCGAGGGTCGTTGCACGGCCTCGCGCAGCAGGCCGGTCTCGGGATCGATGTGCATGGGCCCGCATTGTACAGGCTCAGCCGGCCCGTTCGCGGGTCCTCGCCTCGTCGACGAGCAGATCGGCCAACGGTTGCGGGCGGGCGATGCCGTAGCCCTGGCCGAAGTCCACCTGTAGGCCGTGCAGACGGTCGATGATGGCCTCGTTCTCGACGAATTCGGCGATGGTGCGCACACCGAGGGTGCGCCCCACCTCGTGGATGGATCGCACCAGGGCGAAGTTGAGGGCGTCGTCCACCATATCGCGCACGAAGCTGCCGTCGATCTTGAGGAAGTCCACCTCCAGGTTCTTCAGGTAGGCGAAGGAACTCAGCCCGCTGCCGAAATCGTCGAGGGAGAAGAACACCCCGCGCTCGCGCAGGGTGGCGATGAAGCGTCGCGCGATGACGAAACTGGAGACCGCCGCGGTCTC
>JANTGX010000312.1 GCA_024762755.1 Gammaproteobacteria bacterium | reverse complement strand
CTTCCTGCTGGCGTGGCTGGCCATACCGCTGCTGGCCGAGCATCTGCTCAGCCGGCGTGACGCCGAGCATGAAGACATCGGCCCCTTGTTCAGGCGTCTGCAGGCCCTCTACCAGGGGCTGATGCGCCGCATGCTGGCGCGTCCCTGGTTGGTGCTGTTCGGTGTGCTGCCATTGCTCGCCGCTGGCTATGTCGGTTACCAGAACGTCGGCTCCGGTTTCATGCCGCACATGGACGAGGGTGGTTTCGTCCTCGACTATCGCTCCCCGGCCGGTACTTCACTGACCGAAACCGACCGCCTGCTGCAACAGGTCGGTGCCATCCTGCGGGCCAACCCCGCCGTCCAGACCTATTCCCGGCGCACCGGCACCCAGCTGGGGGGCGGTCTCACCGAGGCCAACGAAGGGGACTTCTTCGTCCGCCTCAAGCCCTTCCCGCGCCCCCCCATCGATACGGTCATGGACCAGATCCGTGGCCAGATCGAGGCCCAGGTACCGGGGCTGGAGGTCGAGATGGCGCTGCTGATGGAAGACTTGATCGGCGACCTGACCGCCGTGCCACAGCCGATCGAGATCAAACTCTATGGCGACAAGCTCGACGAGCTGATGCACGTCGCCCCGGCGGTAGCCAAGGCCGTTTCAAAGATCAGCGGCGTGGTGGACGTCAAAGACGGCATCGTGCTCGCCGGCGATGCGGTGAATATCGTGGTCGATCGCGACAAGGCGGCGCTCGAGGGCGTGGACCCGGACGCGGTCACGCGGCAGTTGGAGGCCTGGTTCAATGGACTGGTGACCACCCAGGTGCAGGAAGGCATCAAGCTGGTGGACGTGCGCGTCTGGGTGCCGGCCAGGCTGCGCGACCGTATTCGCGCGATGGACAGCATCTGGCTGCGCGCGCCCGACGGCCATCGTTTCCCGCTCAAGCGCGTCGCCACCGTCCAGATACAGACCGGACAGCCGCAGATCAGCCGCGACAATCTCAAGCGCATGGTCGCGGTCACCGGACGCATCAGTGGGCGGGATCTTGGCTCGACCATCCGCGAGGTCAAACAGGTGCTGGACAAGCCGGGGCTGCTGCCGTCCGACATGTACTACGAGCTGGGCGGCCTGTACAAGCAACAGCAGATCGCCTTTCGCGGCCTGATTGCGGTGTTCATCGCCGCGATCGCATTGGTGTTTCTGCTACTGCTGTTTCTCTATGAACAGTTCGCCGCGGTAGTCGCCATTCTGCTTGCGCCACTGCTGGCGGTATCCGCGGTGTTCGTCGGCCTGTGGGTGACCGGCATCGAGCTGAACATCACCGCCATGATGGGCATGACCATGATCATCGGAATCGTCACCGAGGTGTCGATCTTCTACTTCTCCGAATACCACGATCTGCGCCACGAGCACAGCGACCGCCGCGAGGCCCTGATCCTGGCAGGCAGCAACCGCATGCGGCCGATCGCCATGACTACCCTCGCGGCCATTCTCGCGCTGTCACCGCTGGCCCTGGCCCTGGGGCAGGGCTCGGCCATGCAGCAGCCGCTGGCGATTGCGATCATTTCGGGTCTGCTGGTACAGATACCGCTCGTGCTGGTCGTCATGCCGGTGATCTACCAGGTGCTGAGCCGCACCCCACGACCTTCGGGCACGGCGCCAGCTGCCGAGAAATGAAAACGCTCACGCCGAGGCGCGCTCCGACCCGCCACGACCGACCGCGCCGAGCCGCTGCTGTCCTTCTCTGCGCGCTGCTCTGGTTGGTCGCGCCGCCCTGCCCGGCCGCGGCGCCGCCGACCGAGACGGCGGTGGCCGGGTCCTGGCAGCCACAGGCGCGCGCACTGGCCAGGGTTCGGGCACGTACCGAGGCCGCCCTGAGCCTGCCGTTCACGGCGCGCATCCGCGCCCTGTCGGCAACCCCCGGCGCGCAGGTCCATGCCGGCGATGTGCTGGCCCGTTTCGACGCCCCGGAGCTGCGGCGCCAACTGGCCGAGTGGCAACTGGCGCGCCAGGCCTCGACCCTGGCGCAGAAACGCCTCGCGGTCATGCAGCAAGGGCGGCGCGAGAACACCATCACCCGCAGCGAGCTGCTCGCCACCGAAGAAGCCGCGGCACAGGCCGACCGCAGCGCACGCATGGCCTGGCAGGGGCTGGCCGCGCTGCTCGATCTGCTCAACCAGGGCACCGATGAGGCCAGCCTGTCGCAGCGGGCCGAGCGCCAGGGGCTGGGCGTACTGGCGGCGGATCTGAGCCAGCTGAAGGCCCCCTTCGATGGCATCGTCGTGGCGCTTCACGCCAGCGTGGGCGAGCAGCTGAGCGCGGGCGCTGCGGTACTGGAACTGGAATCGCTCACCGGCATGTACCTGAGCGTTGGGGTCAGTGAGGCGGCAGTGCCGGCCTGGCGGGAGGGCCAGACGTTCTGGCAGCACGGCGACCACCGGCTCGACCTGCATCCGCTCGGCGGCACGGCCCGGCTCGATCCGGCCAGCGGCCTCTGGCTGCTGGATTTCGAGACCCGCCAGGCCGAGTCCGGACTGCAGGATGGCGCCTGGGTGGAGGTATGGCATCGCGGCACGGCGCGCCCGGTGGTGTGGGTGCCCGCATCCGCGGTGGTGGCCCGCAATGGCAAGACCTGGGTGATAGTGCCGGACGCGAAAGGGCCCCGGCCGGTTGCCGTCGAGGTGGGACCTGCCGCGCCCGATGGGCGCATCCCGGTGCTCGAAGGGCTCGCGCCCGGCACGCCGGTGGTCACCGAGGGGGCCTACGAACTGCTGTATCGGGATCTCAAAGACCTGATCAAGTTCGTCGACTGAGGGCGCGGTAGTGCTGGAGAGACTGCTGCGTTACCCGATAGCCCTGATTCTCGGTGTGCTGATGCTGGGTATCGGCGGCCTGGCCAGTTTCCGCGGCCTGCCGGTGGACCTGTTTCCCCGCCTCGACTATCCGCTGA
>JANTGX010000311.1 GCA_024762755.1 Gammaproteobacteria bacterium | reverse complement strand
CGAGCCGGGCGAGACCCTCTACTCCATCGGCTGGCTGTACGGCTACGACTACCGAAGCATCGCCCGGTGGAATGGGATTGCGCCGCCCTACGCGCTACGCCCCGGCCAGGTGCTGCTGGTGGCCCCACCGTCGGGCAAGGCGGCAGCGCCGCCCAAGCGCAAGGCCGCTCCGCCGGCGCGGCATACGGCACCAGTGGTGGGGCCCGTAGCATCGGCGTCGCGTCAGCCTCCCAAGCCGGCACGGCCCGCCGTGTCGACGGCCCCGGCCCGCCGGGCGCCACCCCCTTCGGCGACGGACGAGGCCGGGGCGTATGTCCAGGGGGTTCCGCGCTGGCGCTGGCCGACGCGATCCCACACTGTTTCGCGGACATTTCTGCCCAGCGATCCGGCGCGCCAGGGCATCGATATCGCCGGCCGACGCGGCGATCCCGTGTATGCCGCGGCGCGTGGCAAGGTGGTCTACGCCGGCAGTGGACTTGCGCGATACGGTCGGCTTATCATCGTCAAACACAATGAGAAGTACCTCAGCGCCTACGCGCATAACGATAAATTGTTGGTCGAGGAGGGCATGCTGGTGAAGAAGGGGCAGCGCATCGCGCAGCTGGGCCGAAGTGGGGTGCGAACGCCGCGCCTGCACTTCGAGATCCGTTACAACGGCAAACCCGTCGATCCCCTGCGTTACCTCCCCCGTCACTGACCCCCTACCCATGACGCGCCACAAGGACGAAGACGAGACCCAGCCATCGACGGTGGCCGAAGCCGTCGAGGACGAGCTGGCGCCGGTGGACGAGGTAGTAGAGGGTCCGGCGGCCGGAGACCTCCCCGCCGATACCGATACCCCGTCACGGATCACCCCGCGGCGTACACACGCCGACATCCACGAGCGCGACCTCGATGCCACGCGCCTCTATCTGGGCGAGATCGGCTTCTCCCCCCTGCTCAGTGCCGAAGAGGAAGTGGATCTGGCGCGCCGCCTGCAGCGGGGCGACCACGCCGCCCGCCAGCGCATGATCGAGAGCAACCTGCGTCTGGTGGTGAAGATCGCGCGGCGCTACCTCAACCGCGGCCTGGCCCTGCTGGACCTCATCGAGGAGGGCAACCTGGGCCTGATCCGCGCGGTGGAGAAGTTCGACCCCGAGCGTGGCTTCCGTTTTTCGACCTATGCCACCTGGTGGATCCGGCAGACCATCGAACGCGGCATCATGAATCAGACCCGCACCATTCGCCTGCCCATCCACGTGGTGAAGGAGATCAACGTCTACCTGCGTGCCGCCCGGCACCTGGCGCAGACCCTCGATCATGAACCGACGCCGGAGGAGATCGCCCGCGAGCTGGACAAGCCCATCGACGAGGTCAAGCGTATGCTGGGCCTCAACGAGCGGGTCGCCTCGGTGGACGTGCCCATGGGGCGCGACAGCGACAAGACCCTGATCGAGGCGATCCCCGACGACAGCAATCCCGAGCCCTCCATGCAACTGCAGAGCGAGGACGTGCAGCAGCGCCTGCGGGCCTGGTTGGGGCAGTTGTCGGACAAACAGCGGGAGGTGGTGACGCGGCGCTTCGGCCTCAATGGCCAGGACGTGGCCACACTGGAGGAGGTGGGGGGTGCCCTGGGCGTCACCCGCGAACGGGTACGCCAGATCCAGATCGAGGCCCTCAAGCGCCTGCGCGAGGTGATGGAGCGCGAGGGTTATTCGCTGGACTTCATCCTCAAGTAGTCTGGGGCCCGGCGTCTGTCGGCGACGCGCCCCAGGTCACGGTCATGCCGGGGTATCTAACAGCCTGCCAGGGTCGCCACGGTGGTCGGCAGCATCAGGCCGGCGACCACGTTGCGGCCTTCGTGCATGAGAATGTTGTAAGTGCGGCAGGCGGCGGCGGTATCCATCACCTCGACGCCGACCTGCTGTTGCATGACGACGGCGAGCAGGGCGGGGTCGGGAAACTCCTGGCGCGGCCCGGTGCCCAGCAGCACCAGCTCGGGCCCGAGCTGCAGAATCTCCTCCAGATGACCCTCATGCAGCTCGGCCACGCAGCCGGGCAGCCAGTCCTCCACCAATTGCTTGGGGCTGATGATGAAGCTGCGGGTGAGGCTCTTCACCTCCACCGGCTGGGCCTTCTCGGCCTCCAGCACGGCGGGCAGGGTGATGCTGATCTCGCCGGGCGCATAGGCGCGGATGGTGTGGGACGAAAAGTCCCGTTCTTGGGTGAATTTCATAGCGTAGGCTCCATGGGTGGATTGTCACCCATCACCCCCTCGGCTGTCACTCGACGGCCGGCCATCATTGGCCATGGTGGTGCGGCGTGCGGTATACTTTTTCCCCTTTTGCGCACCTCAAAACCGGCCGCCTCTCCTATGTTCGACGAATTTCCCCGCATCAAACGACTGCCGCCCTACGTCTTCAATATCGTCAACGAACTCAAGGCCAAGGCCCGTGCGCGGGGCGAGGACATCGTCGATTTCGGCATGGGCAATCCCGATCAGCCGGCCCCGCAGCATGTCATCGACAAGCTGGTGGAGGCGGCGCAGCGCAGCAATACCCATCGCTATTCCGTCTCGCGCGGCATTCCGCGCCTGCGTCGGGCCATCTGCAACTGGTACAAGGACCGCTACGACGTGGACCTGGACCCGGAGGAGGAGGCCATCGTCACCATCGGTTCCAAGGAGGGGCTGGCCCATCTGGCCCTGGCCACCGTCGGTCCGGGTGACGCCGTGTTGGTGCCCAACCCCTCCTATCCCATCCACCCCTATGGCTTCGTCATCGCCGGTGCCGACATCCGTCATGTGCCCCTGGTGCCCGATGGCGATTTCTTCTCCGAGCTGGAGAAGGCCATCAAGGACACCTGGCCCAAGCCCAAGATGCTGGTGTTGAATTTCCCCGGCAATCCGACCACCCAATGCGTGGAGCTGGATTTCTTCGAGAAGGTGGTGGCCATCGCTC
>JANTGX010000310.1 GCA_024762755.1 Gammaproteobacteria bacterium | reverse complement strand
GCGAAACTCGCTGTGGGTAGATCCTCGGCGGTGGCCGAGGAGCGTACCGCCACGCTCATGTCCTCGCCGTATTCCGCCTGTAACCGGTGATAGGCGTCGAGGATCTCCTGCTGCATCGTCTCAGGCAGCGGGGCGCCATAGACGATGGCCCGCGCCTGTGCCCCACGCCGGGCCAGGTCGTCCACGTCGTTGGGGTCGAGGCCGTCGAGGGCCTCGTGCAGGGCATCCCAGGCACCGGCCGCCGTGAGCAGGTCGCGGTAGGCCTCGGCGGTAATGGCAAAGCCGTTGGGCACCTTGACACCTTGCGGCGTAAGTTCGCGGTACATCTCACCCAGAGAGGCGTTCTTGCCGCCCACCAGGGGCAAGTCGTCGATGCCGAGTTCTTTGAACCAGCGGATATAGTGCGTCATGGTTTTATCTCCAGATCGTTGTCGTGTTGGGTACCACTGCGCAGGCATCGATATGCATCTGCATGCCGTGGGTCTTGCTACTATTCGTTGCCGACGCGCATAGCCTCCTGGCTCAAGGCCATGCGTGCGGCCACGGCAAAAGACTCCGTCAGTGTCGGGTGAGGGTGGATGGCACTGGCTACGGCCTCCAGGGGCAGGCCGGTCTTGACCAGAATGGCCGCTTCACCCATGAGATCTGCGGCGCCTTCCACCAAGGCATGGACGCCGACGATGCCATGGTCTGCCTTGCGGTAGACGATCTTCAGCAGGCCGTTGTCGCGCCCGGCGATCTGCGCCCTGGCGTCTTGCCTGAAATCGTATCGGGCGACACCAACGTCCATCCCGGCGGCACGGGCCTGCGCCTCGGTCAGGCCGGCCATGGCCAGCTCCGGATCACTGAAGATGGCGGCGCTGTTCGTCGCCGGCGTCGGAAAGGCCGTGGGCAGGCCGAGCAGATGCCGGGCCAGGGCGAGCCCCTGGGCGGTGGCCCAGTGGGCAAACATGGGTTGACCGACCACGTCGCCCACGGCGTAGATGCCGGGTTCGCTGGTCTGCAGTTCGGCGTCGACCGAAATGCCGTGTGTGTCGTGCGCGACGGCGGTATTCTCCAGGCCCAGGCCATCCACGTTGGGCCGCCGACCGGTCACCAGCAAGACCGTCGAGACGACCTGCTGTCTCTCTTCCCCGGCGCTGTTTCGGTAGTCGATGGCGAGCCCGTCTCCGTGTGCAGAGATGGCCTGCACACGGCTGCCCGTCTCGATGGCGATGCCAGCGGTGCGCATGTCCTGCGTCAGTTGGGCGGACAGTTCTTCGTCGACGGGGCCAAGAATGTGCGGCGCCGCCTCGAGGATGGCGACTTGGCTGCCCAGCGTATGAAAGATCTGGCCCAATTCGACCCCGATGGGGCCACCGCCGATGATGCCCAGCGAAGCCGGAATAGCCTCTGCATCGAGCAGGGCCTCACTGTCGATGACGCCGGGCAGATCGGCCCCCTCGATGGGCGGGTGCTTGGGGATCGAGCCGGTGGCCACGATGGCCTGGTCGAAGTCGATCTCCTCTCGTGTGCCATCGGCCGTGATCACCTCGATACGACGTGGCGTGATGAAACGCGCCGTACCCTGGCGGTAGTCGAGACCGCCGATATGCGTGATACGCATCAGCGCGGCTCGGCTGCGACGCTCGAGAATGGCCTGCTTGCGTTGCAGGATGGTCGGCCAGTCCACCTGTACCTCGGACGACGCCTTGCGCAGGCCGAACGCCTCGCTCTCGCGCAGTTCGCGGAGCCGGCGTGCCGATTCACGGAAGATCTTCGACGGAATGCAGCCCTCGAACAGGCATGTCCCACCCAGGCCATTGCCCTTCTCCACCAGCAATATCCGGCGCCCGGCGGTCGCCAGCGCCATGGCGGTGGGTGTGCCGCCGGGGCCACCACCGATGATCACGAAGTCATAGGGTATTGCCATGATGTCTGCCTTTTGTTGTTACTTCTTTGTTGACGAGAGCCATCCAATGCGTCGCCCGACGGTGTCTCGGGCGGGCGATGCGATAGCCGATGGGAATAGGTCTGTCATAGTAGGTTCTCTCTCCGCCGCTGCCTGTCACTTGGTTGACAGGTGAGCCTGGGTTGTCGCTTATCAGTATCGTTTTCGCCGTGTCTTGGTCTTCTCGAAGAGGCGTTGCATATGCACGTCCGCTCGCCGTATCAGCGCCTCCAGTTCACGGATGACGACCCGCCCGGCCGGGGTTTCCAGTGAACCACCGGCCTTGAAGGACTGCAGATGGCGATTCACCACCTGACGCACGGTGCCGATCATGGCGGCCAATTGTTCATGGTGCAGGCCCTCGAGGAGGGGGGCGTGGTAGGTGGTCTGTGCGTCCTCCCCGGTGCAGGGCTCTGCATGCCGCAAGATGAGATGGGCGAGTCGTTTGAGGGTGTCGTGCAAGGCCAGGTCGCTGGCCAGATCCTCCATGCCTCGCAGTTGCTCTGTGATATAGCGCAGGAAGTTATGATTGAGGGCGGGCGTGGTCTGGATCCAGCCGCGCAGGGTCGTCATGGGCAGCGTCAGCAGGTGCAGGTCGTCGATGGCCTGTGCCACGAGCGGATGTGGCCGCTCGTCCAGCAGGCGCACCACATCGAAGCCGTCACCGGCACCGAGCAGGAAGAGGACGATCTTCTTGCCCGTGGTCTCGTTGATGCGTGAGAGCTCGATGCGACCCTGCATGACGATGTTGAATTGCTCTTGCAGGAGGGCGTCCGTGGGCCGGTGACCCCGAGGCCAGGTTTCGTACTGGCAGTGTTCGAGCAGCTTGTCGAGGAAGTCATCGTCCAGTCCGGTGAACAGGGTGGATTGCCTGAGTTTGCTCTTGAAGGTGATTTTTAGCTCTTCCGGAGTCGCCATGGGGATGCCTGTTTGCCGATTGTTATGGGTTTTGTATGACGGGTGATTCAACGTTGCTTGCTGTGGATCTCCTGCAGCATCTCCATCTGGATCTGTTGAATCT
>JANTGX010000309.1 GCA_024762755.1 Gammaproteobacteria bacterium | reverse complement strand
CATCCACCACCAGCAACGTTGCGCGGCGCCCCGCCGGCCGAGCAACTGGCGTGGGCCCAGGCGCATTGGTCGGCCGATCGCCTGCCGGCACGTCTGCACATCGCCATCGACTCACAGGAAGCGGCCCGAGCCGCCGAGGACATCCATGCAGACACCCCCTGACACCGATCCCTTCGTCGCCGCCTTCCGCGGCTCCTTTGCCGGCATCCTCCGCTGGCCACAGCTCGATGCGCTCTGGGAGACCCTGCGCCAGCAGGCCGACGACGGCTGGTATATCTACGCCGTGGGTGAACCGCCACCCGGCGAACCCGCCAGTAAGGCCCAGCTGGAGAACTTCATCCAAGAGATCGACGCCCTGTTGCGCAAGGAGCACGACGAGGACTACTGCGGCATCGTGTACGTCGACGACCCCAAGTCACCTTCTTTCATCAAGATATTCGACCCGGACAATCTGGGGGTCAGCTGTGGCTTCAGCGAGGCCCCACCCCTGCCGGGTTGGATCCTCTCCCGCATTCCGCCCAGCGACCTGCCGGCCGCCCTGCCCCAGCCCGGCAAACGGCGGCGTTGGTGGCGGAGCCTGTTTCCCGGCTGAGCCGCTGGAGCCCCCCGCGCACGCCTGCTACCATCGAGCGATCTTTCGACCCCACGCAAGCCATCACCACGAGAGGCGACATGGAAAAGACCCTGCAATCGACCCTGCACGAAGAACGCGTTTTCCCCCCCAGCCCGGAGTTCGCCGCCCGCGCACGCATCAAGAGCCGCGCCGAACTGGACGCCCTGGTCGCCAAGGCCGAGGCCGATCACACCGGTTTCTGGGCCGATCTGGCACGTGAAGAGATCGATTGGCAGACCCCCTTCACAGTCGAGCTCGATGAAAGCCGCGCGCCCCATTTCGGCTGGTTCACCGATGGCCGGCTGAATGCCTCCTACAACTGTCTCGACCGCCACCTGGCCGAGCGCGGCGACAAGACTGCCATCGTCTTCGAGGACGAACGAGGTGGCGTACGCCACATCAGCTACGCCGAGCTGCACCGTGAGGTGTGCCGGCTCGCCAATGGCCTGAAATCCCTGGGTGTGGAGAAGAACGACCGCGTGGTCCTCTACATGCCCATGGTGCCGGAGGCGGTGGTGGCCATGCAGGCCTGCGCGCGGATCGGCGCCATCCATTCGGTGGTGTTCGGCGGCTTCTCGGCGGAGTCCCTGAAAGACCGCATCGAAAACGCCGAGGCCAAGGTGGTGATCACCGCCGATGGCGGTCATCGCGGTGGGCGGGTGATCGAACTCAAGGCCGCCACCGACGAGGCCCTCGGCCAGGGCTGTTCCAGCGTGGAGAAGGTGGTGGTCCTGCAGCATGCCAAGAACACGCATGCCATGCAGGAGGGGCGCGACCTCTGGTGGCACGAATTGGTGGCGGATCAGAGCGAGGCCTGCGAGCCCGTGTGGGTGGAGGCCGAGCATCCCCTGTTCCTGCTCTACACCTCCGGCTCCACCGGCAAGCCCAAGGGCGTCCAGCACGCCACCGGCGGTTATCTGGTGAACGCCATCGTGACCATGAAGTGGGTGTTCGACATCCGCGACGACGACATCTTCTGGTGC
The DNA here is from genome assembly GCA_024762755.1 of Gammaproteobacteria bacterium. Classification (GTDB taxonomy): domain Bacteria; phylum Pseudomonadota; class Gammaproteobacteria; order SZUA-152; family SZUA-152; genus JANTGX01. Next base: position 1,373 of record JANTGX010000309.1, on the reverse strand, counting down.
ACCGCCGACGTCGGCTGGATCACCGGCCACACCTATGTGGCCTACGGCCCGCTGGCCGTGGGCGCCACCCAGATCGTCTACGAGGGCGTGCCCACGGTGCCGGACATGGGTCGTTTCTGGAAGATCTGTCAGAATCACAAGGCGAGCATCTTCTATACCGCCCCCACCGCCATCCGCGCCCTGATGAAGGCCGGCGACGAGATCCCCGCCCAGTACGACCTCTCCAGCCTGCGCCTGCTGGGCACCGTCGGCGAGCCCATCAATCCCGAGGCCTGGATGTGGTACCACGAGGTCATCGGCGGCGGCCGCTGCCCTATCGTCGATACCTGGTGGCAGACCGAGACCGGCGCGCACATGATCGCCCCCATCCCCGGCGCCGTGCCCACCAAGCCCGGCTCCTGCACCCTGCCCCTGCCCGGCATCGCGGCGGACATCGTCGATCCCGACGGCGAACCCATCACCGAGCCCAACCAGGGCGGTATCCTGGTGATCAAGAAACCCTGGCCTTCCATGATCCGCACCGTGTGGGGCGACGACCAGCGCTATTACGACACCTACTGGAAGATGTTCGACGGCAAGTACTATGTGGCCGGCGACAACGCCCGCCGCGACGAGGACGGCTACTACTGGATCATGGGCCGCATCGACGACGTGCTCAACGTCTCCGGCCATCGCCTGGGTACCATGGAGATCGAGTCCGCCCTGGTGGCCCACCCCAAGGTGGCCGAGGCCGCCGTGGTGGGCCGGCCGCACGAGGTGAAGGGTGAGAGCATATTCGCCTTCGTGGTACTCAAGGGCGAACGACCCAAGGGTGGCGTGGACGAGGCGCTGACCCGGGAGCTGCGCGAGTGGGTGGCCAAGCAGATCGGCCCCATCGCCAAACCCGACGACATCCGTTACGCCGACAACCTGCCCAAGACCCGCTCCGGCAAGATCATGCGCCGCCTGCTGCGCGACATCGCCGCCGGCCGCGAGATCACCCAGGACACCTCGACGCTGGAGAACGAGGCCATCCTCGACCAGCTGCAAGGCAAGGCCTGAAGGATCGAAAAGCGACGCCTGGATAGCCGACATCCCAGGGGATGCTGGCCGGTGCCATGACCCGCTTTGTGTAAGGCAGATGCCCAATAGAAACGGGGCGACCGGATCATCCGGTCGCCCCGTTTTTTTCACGCCTCGAAGGTGTTTCCGACCCGAGGACCTGCCTCAGTAGCCCCCTTTGCGGCGTGACTCTGGCAGACCGGCGATGCGTCCACCCTGCTTGCTGGGATCCTTGGGGAACAGCTCGTAGACATCTTTCTGTCCCAGCTTTTCGTTCCATTTGGCCGACATGGCCTTGACGATGTTGCGCGTGTTGGGCTGATTCTGGGCGT
>JANTGX010000308.1 GCA_024762755.1 Gammaproteobacteria bacterium | reverse complement strand
GCACGCTGTTCCACACCAGCGCACTCAGCATCGCCAGCTCGATGAGCAGCACGCTGAGGATCAGCTTGGTGGACAGGCGAAGCTTCATGGCCTCGCCTCTGTGGGCGCCACGGGCTGAGGGGTCTCGAGTGACAGCGCGCGCAGGGGGGCGAGGTCACTCACGTCGGCCTGGCGAAAGGCGGGGAAGCGGGTGGCGGCGAGGGCCACGCGGCCGGCCTCGCCGTGTGGCAGCGAGAGCAGCGTGGACTGGATCTCCCGGCGCAGGGCGAGGGGCAGGCGACGGGCCACCAACAGGGCCGCGCCGGGCACCGGCGGGGCACGGTCGATGACGCGCAGGGGCAGGCCCTTGCGCTGGGCATCGCGGAGGATCGGGTCGCCCATGAGGGCAGCATCGGCCTCGCCCGCGAGCAGGGCAAAGCGGGCGGTCATGTGGTCGCGCCGCGGCATGAGGCGGGGCGCGCGTTCACCCTGCAGGCCGTGCCCGGTGAGCAATCGCCAGCCGACCTGGGTGACCAGGGCCTGCGTCGGTGGCGTGGCGATGGTCTTGCCGGCCAGCTGCGCGGCGTGGGTGAGGGGGCTGTCTTCGCGGACCACCAGCAGGGTAGTGACGGGCTCCGTCCACACGGCGATCAGCTCGTAGCGGCCACTGTCGACGGCGCGCAGGGCGTAATGGGGCGAGGTCCAGAGGATGTCGTAACGGCCCTGTGCGCTGCGCGCGGTGAAGGCGGCATAGTCGGCGGCGGTCTCCAGGCGGACGCTGCGATCGAGACGCTGGGCGAGCAGATCGCGCAGGGGGCCATAGCGTTTGAAGAGCACACTGGGTGGGGCAAAGGGTATCAGGCCGAATTGCAGGGGTTGCGCCGCCTGCGCCAGTGGGGCGATGGCGGACAGCCATGTGCAGAGGATGAGCGCGCCGATGCGCATGGACTCAGTCCCCGCCGCCGAGCCGGGCTGTTTCATTGCCCTGCGGCCTTGGCCCGATCGCGATAGGCATAGGGCCGCAGCGGCGCATAGTCCTCCAGGCCGACGGCCCGATAGCCCGGGAAACCGATCTGCTTCAGGGTCTCGCGACCCTTTGCCGTGTCACCCATTTCGATGAAGGCACGGGTGATGCGTTCGGCCTGGGCCGGCGGCAGGTCGCTGGCCACCAGGGTGGCCATGCTGGGCAGCTTTTTGCCCTCGGCCAGGATGCGCAGGGGCTCGCCGCGCTGCAGGGCCTTGCCGACGATGTTGGTGGAGGCGATGGCGGCGTCTGCCTCGCCGGCGAGCAGCGCCTGATTGGCGGCGTTGTGGCTGGTGTAGGCGCGGTAGTGCGGTGCGCGAGGGCCGGTCAGGCCGGCCTGGGCGAGGAGGTCCTTGCCCATCAGGGTCATCAGGGCGCGTCCGGGCGGGGTGGCGATGGTGCGCCCGGCCAGGTCGGAGAGCTTTTGCAGGGGGCTGTCTTCTCGCACCACGATGAGCTGTTGCACCTCGTTGAGGGTGGTGGCGCGGATGGCGTAGCGACCGCTGTCGGCGGCGCGTACGGCAAAGTGGGGGGCGGTGATGACGATGTCGTAGTCGCGTCGGGCCGTCCGTTTGACGAAGGTGGGGAAGTCCTTCGCCGTGGTCAGGCGCACCGGGATCCCCAATCGTTGGCTGAGGTAGGTGGTCAGTGGCGAGAAACGTTTGAACAGACTGACGGTGCTGACGATGGGGAAGAAGCCCAGGGTCAGGGATGTCTCTGGCTGGGCCGTCGGCGCAGCCCGCAGAGCACCGCTGCAGACCGCGAAGAGCAGTGCAATGCCATAGGTGGTGTGACGCAAAGATTTTATTGGGCGCACACTGAATCCCCCTCGATGCCCTATTCCTCACTAATACACTACAATTTTTCCCCAATAATACAACGGTCGATGGCGGAAAAAGTGTAGGTCATATCGAATGTTAGCGAAAAATGGTGGCATTCTAAGGGTAGACAGCAAGGACGCCGGGGCGCGATGTTGGCGCCGAGCTGCCGCTGGCGGGCTCGGCGAAGGCGCGTGTCGGACCGCTAGCGGGGGTCCGACGGAAGGGAAAAACGAGCAGGATGGGCGTCGGGTGGGACGTGGTGCGCGGGCCGAATCAGCGATCTTTGCGCTCGACGGTCTCCGGGTCGGCGGTGATAGGGCGGTAGATTTCGATGCGATCGCCCTGTTTTACGGTGGTGTCGAGTTTGGAGATCTTGCCGAAGATACCGACCTTTTGATTTGACAGGTCTATCTCCGGGAATTGCTCCAATAGGCCGGACAGTTCGATGACCTGTTGGATACTGCTGCCCTCTGGTACGTCCAGTTTCAACCAGACCTGTTTCTTGTTGCCGGCGTAGGCCACACCCACGTTTATTCGCATACGACGCCTCCGCTAAGCCCCACTGGTGGCGGCCGCGCCGGCGTCGATTTCCGGCTCAGACGTTTGCGCCAAGGCGCCACGTTTTTGCAAGCGGGCATCGATGATGCGTTTGCCGGCGAGGAGAAAGCCGAGGGCAAGAAAGCCGCCGGGGGGCAGGATCATCAACAGAAAGCCCTTGTAGTCGGGAATGATGGTCAGCTGCAGAAAGGCGAAGGCATCACCCAGCAGTAAGGCCGCGTTGGCAAACAGGGTGCCGCTGCCGAGCAGCTCGCGTACCGCGCCTAGGGCAACCAGGATGAGGGTGAAGCCCAAGCCCATCATCAGGCCGTCGTACACCGAAGGGGTGATCTGGTTACGCGAGGCGAAGGATTCGGCGCGGCCGAGAATGGCGCAGTTGGTGACGATGAGAGGGATAAACAGGCCGAGCACCTTGTGCAGGTCGTGCATCCAGGCGTTCATCATCATGTCCACGAGGGTGACGATGGTGGCGATGATGAGGACGAATACCGGGATGCGCACCTCGGGGGTGATCATGCCGCGCAGTAGGGAGACACTGAACCCCGAGGCCACCATCACCGCCAGGGAGGCCAAGCCCATGCCGAGGCCGTTGGTGGCGG
>JANTGX010000307.1 GCA_024762755.1 Gammaproteobacteria bacterium | reverse complement strand
GTATGTGACATCGCCGCACCAGACCGTGTTAGGGCTGACAACGTCGAATTTCCGGTTCAGCCGGTTCGGGGCAATCGCGGTTTCCTGCGCCGCTACACTATAGCGGTGAGGACGGCGCTGGCGACTGGCTACGCCAGCCTCATCGTGCGGATCAATGGATGTCGTCCACCAGGAGAGGCAGCCCCCTGCCCCATCAGGCATACAGTCCGCCGCGGCGCAGTAGCCGATAGGTGGCCATCTTCACCGTGTCGTTGAAGAGGAACCAGATCAGGGCGTAGACCCAGACGCCCAAGGCATACTCCCAACTGATGGGCGTGACGAACCAGCCGAAGACGGCGATCAGGGTGCCCAGGATCTCGGTCCCGAAGGTGGCCCAGAAGAGGATGGGCGAAGGCCATGGCCGTTCCCAGAACCAGCCTTCGGAACGAGTGATATAGAGGGTGCTGTGTCCGGCGACGATCAGTTTGAGAAAGAGGACGGTCTGGATGACTTCTTCGGCGATACCACGCTCCTGCATGATGAAAAACAAGAGAAAGGAACTGATGACACCCATCAGGCCCAGCACGCTGGCGACGACGATCAACTCGCGCATGTTCCAGCGCACCGGTTCTTTGTGCACACGGGTATTGTCATAGGCGATGGCGAGGATGGGCAGGTCGTTGAGCAGGGCGAGGATCACGATCATCACGGCGGTGATGGGGTAGAAGTTGAAGACCAGGATGGACAGCGTCATGAACAACAGGACACGGATGGTCTCGGCGATGCGAAAGATGGCATAGGACTTCATGCGGCCGAAGGTAATGCGCGCCTGCTCGATGGCATGGTTGATGACGGACAGGCCTGGGGCGGTGAGAATGATGTCGGCGGCGGCACGTGCGGCATCGGTGGCATTGGAGACGGCAAAACCGCAGTCGGCCTTCTTCAAGGCAGGGGCGTCATTGACGCCATCGCCGGTCATACCGACGATGTGATCCGCCCGTTGCAGGCTCTCCACCAAGGCATATTTGTCCTCCGGCACCACTTCGGCAAAGATGTCGGTGGCCTCGATCAATTCGATGAGGGCGGATTCGTGGGTATGCACGAACTCGCGTTCCAGCAAGGTGGTATCGAAGAGTCTGTTGAGTTCCTCCATCACCTCACCGGCGAAGCGGCGTGCCTCCTTGATGGGCACGTCCTCGTCCTTGAGTTCGCGTCGGAGCCGGTGGTAGAAGGCCGTAGTCAAGGCCTCGGCGAGGGCGATGATCTCACTGCCGCCCTTGCCGGTGAGCTGCTCGGCGCGCATGGCGTGCGGTGGCAGTCCCAGCATGCGACCGATCTCGCGCGCGATGGCGATGTTGTCGCCGGTCACCATCTTTACCCGCACACCATATTCGGCCATCTCCTTGATGACCTGCGCGGAGTCTTCGCGTGGCGGGTCGATGAGTGGGATCAGCCCGATGATGTCCAAGGGCTCGCCTTCGACTTGGCGTGCCACGGCCAGGGTGCGATAGCCCTTTTCGGCGAGCACCTCCACGGTCTTGGTGATGGCCACCGCTTCGTTGTCGGGGAGGTCGGCCATCTCCAGCAACACTTGTGCGGCACCCTTGATGACCCGCAGGCGCTTCCCGTCCTTCTCTACTGTGGCCTCGGTACGCTTACGCACCGGGTCGAAGGGGACGAACTCGATCTGGCGCCATGCCTGCCAGTCGACATCGGGGTAGTGCTCCTCCAGGTAATGGAATAGCGGAATCTCGATGGGGTCGTGATTTTCCTCACGCGAGGCGAGGACCGCCGTGAGAAACAGCTCTTCCTCCGAGTGCCCGTCCAGGGTCACCGGCTCGGCCACCTGCATCTCGTTCTTGGTCAGCGTGCCGGTCTTGTCGGAGCAGAAGATGTCCACGCCGGCCAGTTCTTCGATGGCCGTGAGTTTGGAGACGATGGCCTGCCGGCGCGCAAGATTCATGGCGCCCACAGCCATAGTGACGGACAGCACCGCCGGTAACGCCACGGGTATGGCAGCCACGGTGAGCACCATGGCGAATCGTGCGATCTCGAGAAAGTCTTCGTGGCGAAAGAGCGCGACCATCACGATGAGCACCACCAGGGCGATGGTGACCACGATGAGAAAATTGCCGATATTGATGACCATCTGCTGAAAGTGGCTGCGCTCCTCCAGGGTGGCCTTGGCGACCAGTGACACCACCGATTGAAAGCGGGTGCGCGGCCCGGTATTGACCACCACGGCACGCATCTCACCCTGTTTCACGACGGTATTGGCGTAGGCCACCTCATCCTTGCGCCGGGACACGGGCAAGGACTCGCCGGTCAGCATGGATTGGTCGATGGACAGATAGTCGCCGTCCAGCAGCTGCACATCGGCCGGGACGATATCACCTATTTTCAGTTTGACGATATCGCCGGGGACCAGCTCACGGGCGGGGATCTTGCGATATTCGCCGTTACGGAGAACGATGACCTCTCGTGCCATGCGCTGCTTGAGGGCCTTGAGGGCGTTCAGGGCACGGTGCTCCTGCAGAAAGTCGAGCCCGGCATTGACCAACAACATGATGACGATGATGGTGAAGTCTTCCCACTTGTGCACCACGGCGGAAAGGATGGCCGCTACTTCGATCATCCAGGGGATGGGCCCCCAAAAACGGCGGAAGATGCGGTGCCAGAGCGGCTCCTCTTTTTCCTCGATTTCGTTGTAGCCGTATTCCTCCAGGCGAGCGCGAACCTCTTCGTCGCTCAGGCCACGCTCGGCCGAAGTGTGCAGGGTTTGCAGGGTCTCTTCGACAGCGTGTTTGGCATAGTCGTCGGTGGCGGTCATGAGGCACTCCGAAGGTTCAAGGGTTTGTAGTCGATGGTTTGCGGCGCAATTCGAAAAGCCACTCTGTCAGGCCCAGTACTGTGTAGCTCACGATCAGCAAATACAGGCTGCGACGTTCGTGAAGCCAGAGATAGGCGAGCAGCGCGGCCAGGGAGAGCAGACTCAAGGTCACGCCGCT
>JANTGX010000306.1 GCA_024762755.1 Gammaproteobacteria bacterium | reverse complement strand
GTCGGGCTTTTCCGCGGGGGGAGCCGAGGGGGCGGGGTCGGGGTTGGGTGCCCAGTACCCCAGGCGGATGTTGAGCAGGCCCATGAGCATGGAGAGCAGCGGCTGGCGGGTGACACCCTGGCCGCCCACGCCGGCCCCCGGATTGACCGCGGCACCGGAGATGGCCATGGCCGTGGGCAGGGTCATGCGGCCATCCATGAATTTGCTGGAGTCGCACCAACCGGTGGCGTTGCTGCCGCAGTAGTCGGGCGAGAGGATGAAATTGTCGCCGCCGCGGCCGCGGAACTTGGGTATCTCGGAGGCCTCCAGCACCACGTTGGTGTTGATGAGGTGATAAGGGGCGGGATGGGCCTCGGGTCCGTCACCCTCGTTGGCCGCGAACAATTCATGCACGGGCATCTTGTCGGCCTCGGCGCAGGCACGGGTGGAAGACAGCCCCTCGCCGATGGCCTTCTCCGGGTCGGGCATGAAGAGTTCCATCAGGCGGTCGCGGTAGTAGCGGTGGATGGAGAGATAGTTGACGTTGGTGTACAGCCCAAAGGCGGCGGCCAGGACGAATACCACGGCGGCCGCGCCCCAGGCGGCGCCGAAGATCGCCAGCAGGCCGGGCCCGGGGGCCAGCCACAGGGCGATCTGGTGGGCCAGTAACAGCAGGCCGAACCAGATGGCCACGGTGGCGACGGACACCACCAGCCCCAGGGGCAGGCGCTGTTTCTTGCCGCTGCCGCTCTTGTGGAAGGCGAAGATCCCCGACAGGGCGCCAAACACGGTGGAAAGGAGGCCCGTCAGCCAGGGCAGGAATTTCCCGTCCGTCTGCTGTTTCGCCTGCGGCGCCGACAGGGTGCCGCTGAAGTGCAGGGTGCCGTCGGCCTCGCGCTGGCCCTGGAGGGTGAAGTCGCTGCTGGCCACGCTGCTCTCTTGATAGGCCTCCAGCAGGGCGTCGTGGGCCCAGGGCACGGCCCCCAGGACGAGCAGGAACAGGATGCCGGCCAGGAGCAGGCCGGCCCCGCGTTCGTAGCGTTGCCGCCAGCGGTAGGCCCGGCTCTTCTCCCGCTCCGCCGCCCCGCCCAGCCTGGAAAAGGTGGGCGTTAAGACGGCATAGAGGCCGGCCAGCAGGATGAAGAGAATCCCCCCCACGCCGGAGACCCAGAGAAAGAGGTTGATGTTGCCGAAGGGCAGATAGTGCTGCAGGGGATAGGCCAGGAGGTAGAGGGCGAGAAACAGGCCGAAGTAGACCGCCAGGCTCACCACGGCCCCGCGCAGGATCACCGCAAACAACGACCAGCCGTTGATGCCGTCGCCCGGGGTCAGGTATTTGGCCTGTTGGCGCAGGTAGCGCAGCAGGGCGCCCTTGTAGCGCTCGGAGACGCCTTGCCCGGCCCGTTTGCAGGGATCGGTCTTCTCGTCCGTCCGCGCCGGCGGCGGGCTGGCTTCCTCTGCCAGGTGCTTGGCGCTGAGGCGCCTGCGCGGGTCGGAGCCGCTCATGGGATAGGTGCCGTAGGGAAAGTTCTCCCGCTCCAGGCCGAAGCGGGCGATGTCGGTCTGGTTCGCGTCCATGGGCTTGGACAGCAGCCAACTCAGCGACGAGCCGATGTAGCCGCCGCCGGAGACGGTGGAAAGGTAGTCGAAGCGTCTCAGCCAGCCGTTGTGTGCCAGGGCCTGCATCACGCCGAGGGAAAAACTGGCCGAGCGGATGCCGCCGCCGGAGAGGGCCAGGCCCGTCAGCCGGTAGTCGTCCGGGTCTTCCGGCCGGGGTTTGCCGCGGCGCCTGAAGACATAGTCGAGTTCCTTCTCGACCACACGGCAGGCGCCGAAGTAGCGGGTGTCGTCCTTGTCGTAGGCGACGTAGGTGCCGGAGGGGGTGTCACCGTCCTGGCCGGGGCCGCTCGGCGGCTGTTGCTTTTCCATGGCGTTTCCTCGCTGTTTTTATTCGCTGCCGTCGGCAGGGATGCGGGCTGTCTAGCCGAAAGTATACCCTCAGGACGCGGTTTCAGCCGTAACGGGTTAGCCTGTCGCTGTGACGCGGCTGAAGCCGCCGGTAGGGGTGGCAAGGATCCCGCGTTGCAGGACGGAAACAAAAAAGGGGATGGGCGCGAACCCATCCCCTTTTTTTTATCGCCGATGCGCCGTCTAGTTGACGACGGAGGCGCTGGAGACGAACAGTATCTTGTCGAAGGTGCGATGCAGGCTCTTGCTGGCGAAGTTGTGCATCACGGCGGCGTCGGCCCACTTCACCTTCTCGCCGGGCTTCACGCGCATCATGGTGGCGGCGATCCAGACGGGCTCGCCGTTGCCGGTATCGACCTTCATGTAGGTGTAGCCGGCGGCGTGCAACATTTCCTTCACGGTGCCCATGTTGGCCATGCTGCGGCCTTCGGTGACGGCCTGCTGCTGCTGCGGGGAGAGGGTGGGGTGATTGGCCGGGGCCTGGGCTTGGGGCTGCGCGGCGGGGGCGGCGGCCTCTGGGCTGGTCTTGGGTGTGGTGGGTTCTTCGGAGCCGGAACAGGCGACGAGGCCGAGGGCGGCGGCGCCAAGCGCCAGGCTGGTAAGCAATTTCATCATGGGGATCCCCTTGGTTATTTCGGCGCTCACTCTAGCACAGCCGGCGCGGGGCCGGGAATCACGGGCGCTGCAGGCGCAGGGAGAGATCCACGGCGCGGATGTCCTTGGTGATGGCGCCCACGGAGACATAGTCCACACCGGTCTCGGCAATGGCGCGGACGCTGCGCAGGTCCACCCCGCCGGAGGCCTCCAGGCGTGCGCGACCGGCGTTGATGGCCACCGCCTCGCGCAGGGTGGCGGGGGACATGTTGTCGAGCAGGACGATGTCGGCCCCGGCCGCCAGGGCCTGGGCCAGTTCGTCCAGATCCTCCACTTCCACCTCCACCGGCTTGTCCGCGTCGATGGTCCGCGCCGCACTCACCGCCTGTTTGATGCCACCGGCGGCGAGGATGTGGTTCTCCTTGATGAGGAAGGCATCGAACAGGCCCATGCGGTGGTTCTGCGCACCGCCACAGGCGGCGGCGTA
>JANTGX010000305.1 GCA_024762755.1 Gammaproteobacteria bacterium | reverse complement strand
CCGCGCGCACCGCCGCCGAACTGGGGCGCCGCCGCGCCGAGGCCATGCTCAACGACCAGCATGCGCATCTGGAACGCCAGGTGCGCGAACGCACCGCGGCCCTCATGGCCAGCAACCAGGAGCTGGAGTCCTTCGCCTATTCCGTCTCTCATGACCTGCGCGCCCCGCTGCGCGCCATCGACGGCTTCTCCCTGGCCCTCATGGAAGACCTCGCCGAGGTCCTGGATACCGATGCCCTGGGCTACCTCGAGCGGGTGCGCGGCGCCAGTCAGCGCATGGGCACGCTCATCGACGACCTGCTGCAGCTCTCACGCGTCGCCCGCGGTGAATTCAATCGTGAGCTGGTGAGCCTCAGCCGGCTGGCCGGCGAGGTGCTGGAGACCCTGCAGGAGAACGAGCCCCGACCGCAGGCCGAGATCCGCATCGACCCCGAGCTGCGCGGCCACGGCGATCGCCGCCTGTTGCTGGTGGCCCTGGAGAACCTGCTCGGTAACGCCTGGAAGTACACCGCCGGCGAAGAACGCCCGCGGATCGAGGTGGGCAGTCGGCAGGAGGAGGGCGAGACCGTCTACTACGTGCGCGACAACGGCGTCGGCTTCGACATGCGCTACGTGGACAAGATCTTCACCGCCTTCCAGCGCCTGCACTCCAGTGAGGAATTCGCCGGTTCCGGCGTCGGCCTGGCCAGTGTGCAGCGGGTCATCAATCGCCACGGCGGCCGAGTCTGGGCCGAGGCCGAGCCGGGCGTGGGTGCGCGTTTCTATTTCACCCTCGGCCGCTGAGGCGCGCCCGGCCACCGGAGCGCGCTAAAGGGTGACGATCACGCGCAGCGCATCGAGGCGCAGGCTGGCCGTCTCCAGGGCGTTGTTGAGCGCCGCCCATTGGGTCTCGAAGAAGGCGATCTCCGCCTCGCGCACATTGGGATTGACCCGCTGCAGGGCACGCAGGCGCTGGATCTCGCCGAGCAGGGTGTGCCGGGTACGCTCCAGGGCCTCGCGGCGGAGGGTGGGGGCCCGTTCCCTGGCCAGGTTCTCCGCCGCCTCGAGCATGTCGCGCAGCACCTCGCCATGGCCGCGCACCACCTGCGCGGCGGTCTCGCGATTGACCGCGCGCCGCGCCTGCGCAATGGCCTCGTGGCTCAGCTCGTCGTGGGCCTGGCCGGCCTTGTCGATCAGCAGACGGATGGTGGTGGGCGGCAGATAACGCGCCGACTGCAGCTGCCCGCTGGAGGCCGGCTCGAGCAGGAACACGCACTCCAGCAGCAGGCCACCCGCCGGTATGCCGGGGCAGGGCATGGCGGTCAGCGCGGTATTGCCCAGTTCACCGCTGAGCACTATCTCCATGGCGCCCTGGGTCAACGGATGCTCCCAGGTGAGGAACTGGCGGTCTTCGTTGGCCAGGGCGATCTGCCGGTCGTAGGTGATGGTCATGCCGTCCTCGGCCAGACCGGGCAGGGGGGCCTGCATGTGGTTGCCGGGACGCAGGACATAACTGCGCGCGCTGTGCGGCTCGAAGTCCACGCCGAAGACATCGAAGGCGGACTCCAGATAGGCCGGCAGACGGTTCTCCGCGTCCTCCTCCTCGGCGGCCTGTTTCAGTGCCTCGGCGACCTTCGGCCGGCAGGAGTTGTATTCCAGCAGGCGATCGCGCCCGGCCTCGAGGGCCGCGTTCAACTCCGCGTGCAGGGCCTGGGTCCGGCGCAGCAGGGCCTCCTCGTCGCCCTGTCCCTGGAGCACCGCGAGCAGGTCGTCACGCAGGCGTTCGAACACCCCATGGCCGGCGGGGCAGGTGTGGGCCAGGGCGTCCAGGCCCTGGTGGTACCACTGGAACAGCCGCTCCTGCGCGGTGCCCTGCAGATAGGGGACGTGGATATGGATGCGCTCGGCCTGGCCGATACGGTCGAGGCGACCGATGCGCTGCTCCAGCAGGTCCGGATTGAGCGGCAGGTCGAACAGCACCAAGTGTTGGGCAAACTGGAAGTTGCGCCCCTCGCTGCCGATCTCCGAACACAGCAGGGCCTGGCTGCCATCCTCGCGTTCGGCGAACCAGGCCGCGGCGCGATCGCGCTCGACGATGCTCATGCCCTCGTGAAACACCGCCGCATGGATGCCATATCGCCCCTGCAGGGCGCGGGCGAGGTCCAGCACCGTCCGCCGATGGGCGGCGATCACCAGCACCTTGGCCGGATACAGGGCCTGCAGCTGTTGCGCCAGCCAGGGCACGCGCGGGTCCTGCAGGGTCCAATCCGCGGCGTGGGCGATCTCCGGGTGCAGCTGTTCGTCGAGGGCCGCGCCCGGCGCCGGGGCATAGTCGGCCGGGCAGGGCAGGGGGTGGGGCTGCACGCAGCGTTGGGGAAAGCCCTGCACCGCGCTGCGCGTGTTGCGGAACAGCACCCGGCCGGTGCCGTGGCGGTCGAGCAGGGCGTCCACCACCGCCTGGCGCAACTCGGCGGCCTGTTCCGGCTCGGCCCGTTGCAGGTCGCTGAGCAGGACCTGCAGTTCGTCGTCGGCGGCCAGGGCGCGCAGCTCGGTGAGGGTCTCCGTGCTCAAGGGCGCCGCGCCGAGCAGGGCCTCCACGGCGTGGGCCACGGGGGCGTAGCGTTCCTCTTCGTGCAGGAAGGCCGCATAGTCGGGGAAGCGGTCGGGGTCCAGCAGGCGCAGGCGGGCGAAGTGGCTCTCCTTGCCCAACTGCTCGGGGGTGGCGGTGAGCAGCAACACGCCGGGGGTGGCCGCGGCGAGGGCCTCCACCACGCGGTACTCCTGACTGGGGGCCTGCGCCGACCACTGCAGGTGATGTGCCTCGTCCACCACCAACAGGTCCCACTCACCCGCCGCCGCCTGCGCCGCGCGTGTTGGATGTTCGGTGAGGAACTCGAGGCTGCACAACACCAGTTGCTCGTCGTCGAAGGGGTTCTCGCTCTCGGCCTCGGTGCAACGGTCCTCGTCGAACAGGCTGAAGTGGCGATTGAAGCGGCGCAGCATCTCCACCAGCCACTGGTGCTGCAGGCTCTCGGGCACCACCACCAACACCC
>JANTGX010000304.1 GCA_024762755.1 Gammaproteobacteria bacterium | reverse complement strand
CCGAGGACCTGTGCCAGTTCGTCATCACTGGGCTTGAGCTGTTCGATCAGCCCACTGTAGATGGCCATGCGTCCGCCGGCCATACACCAGGCATTGACCGTCTTGGGGTCATCGATCACCTCGATGTGCCAGTCCCACTGGCGGGTCTCCGGGCGCAGGCGGATGGCCTGCTGGATGAGTCGCTCGGTAATTCGCCGCACCCGTTGTATCAATTGCTGGTCGTGGCTCAGTTTGCCGGCGCGAGCCAGGTCCTGCAGGGTCTCCTGGTAGGCGATGCGGGAGGCGGCGATGGCCTGCGCCTCGCTCACCAGCATGAGCTGGCGACGGCCGGTGGGCGAGGTGGCACAGGCGACCAGCAGGGCGGCCAGTAGCAGGTAGCTCAGGTGACGGGGAAGGCGGCGGAGTCGCTGGAGCATGGCGGGATTCCTGGGCTGGGGCTGGTGGAGTGAAGCATAGCCCGGCTGTCGCCGTCGCGGTATCAGCTGGTGAGGCGGCGGTAGATGTTGGACACCTTGAGCGGCAATTGGCCGACCTCGTCCACCACGGTGAAGGCCGCCGGTCCGTAGAGGTGGGGCAGGTAGTCGCGGGCCTCGCGATCGATGGTGATGCAGTACGGATGGATACCGGTGCGCCGGGCCTCGAGCAGGGCGCGGCGGGTGTCTTCGATGGCGTATTCGCCCTTGTAGTGATCGTAGTCGTCGGGCTTGCCGTCGGAGAGGGTGATGAGGATGCGGGTCTTCGCCTCCACCTCGTTGAGCAGGTGGCTGAGGTGGCGGATGGCAAAACCCATGCGCGTGTAGTCGCGGGCCTCGATGGCGCTGATACGGCCGCGCACGGTGTCGTCGTAGGCCTCGAGGAAGGTCTTGATGGGGTAGATCTCGCAGCGTTTGCGCGCCATGCCGGAGAAGCCATAGATGGCGTAACGGTCGCCCAGGCTTTCCAGTGCCTCGCAGAGCAGGACCAGTGATTCGCGCTCGGCCTGATTGATCCAGCCGCGGGTGGAGCCGCTCATGTCCACCATGAAGGCGACGGCGATGTTGCGCTCGACCCGGTGCAGGCGAGTGAACAGGCGCGCCGAGAGCTCGCTGCCGTCACGCGCATCGGCCAGGGCCTCGACCACGGCGTCGATATCGATACCGTCGCCGTCGGTCTGGCGCTTGAGCAGGCGGTCCTCGTCGCGCAGGGCCTCGAAGGTCTTGCGCAGCTTTTTCACCAGGCCGTGGTACTTGTCCAGAGTGGCCGCGACGAAGCCGTCGTCGCGCGGCGCGATGGGTACCTCGCGGACGGCACACCACTGTTTGCGGTAGTTCTGGCGCTGGAAATCCCACTCGTCGTAGAGAAAGGCGCCCTCTTCGTGATAGGTGCCTGACCACACGGCTTCGGGGTCGGCCGCCGCCTCGCCCAACAGGAGGGGGTCGAACTCGCCCTCACCGGCGGGTACCAGGTAGTCGTCGGGGATCTCACCGAGATCGAGCAGGACGGAGGTGATCAGGGTCTGCACCGACTCGGGGGGTGTCACCGGTTGCTCGTCCAGCAGCAATTCGCCGCCCACGGGCGGTTCGGTCGGGGCCTCTGCCTGGCGCAGGCGAAAGCGCGTCTCCGCTGCCTCGCCGGGCGGCGCCTGGCGGCGGGCCTCCTCCTGCATCTGAGCCAGCTTGACCTTGAGCAGGGCCCGTTCCCGTGCCATGCGGGCCTCCTGTACCTCGCCCACGACCGCTGGCCGTAACACACCCTGCCAGGGGCGCGCCGGTGGCAGGGCCAGGTCGGGATGGCGCTCGGCCAGGGCCAGGCTGTCTTCACCCAAGGCCGTGGGCAGACGCAGGGGGGCGGCCAGGCGGGCGAACTCGGCGGGCCATTCGGCCTCTCCTAGGGTCTGCGCCAGGCCCTGCATCTCGCGCCACAGACCGGGCAGCTCGCGTTGCAGGCAGGCCTCCAGGCGCAGGGTCTCCATGGCATGGAAGCGGGCGAGACGGTCCGCCGGCAGCCGGCCCAGACGCGCGCTCAGTGCGGCGCGAAAGGTGCCGTAGCGGGTCTGCGCCCAGAGCACGGCGGTCTGTGCCTTGTACAGACGGAAGTTGTCCTCCGGTGTCGGCAGGATCGCCAGCAGGGGGGGCAGGAACAGGGTCTCGCTGTCGGTATAGGCCGCGCCGTGCTCGCTCTCGGCCAACTCGAGCTCGCGCCCGGCGAGGCCGTGCAGGAAGTGCAGCAGCACCCGCGAGGCCTGTGTCAGCACGCAGCCCACCCGGCGTTCGTGGCTCTCGCGCACGAATCGGTGGACGTCACGGATCACCGCCAGCGCCGGGTGCAGGCCACGCTGGTCATAGGTATCCATGGCGTGCAGGGCCCAGGCCTCGATGACCTCGGGCGCCAGGTCCTCGAGGGCGTCGATGGCCTGCGAAATGAACTGATGGGCGAGTTGCACGTTGGTGCTGGCCACCCGCTCCACCCACAGCAGCAGGTAGTCCTGCCGGGCGCGTGGCAATCCGGCGAGGACCGAGGCCGCCTGCTCGGTACGGATGAAGGAGAATTCGACGTCCAGGCAGTGATCCAGGCGGGCGGCGATCTGTTCACCGGGGATAGGGGTGGTACTCATGGCGGGTTCGACGGGTGATGGGGGCAAGGCGGGAGCGGTTCAGAACAGCGAGGCGGAGAGTTCGTTGACGGCCTGCAGCATCTCCGCGTCGTCGGTGAGGGCCTGGTTGATGGCCGATTGACAGGCGGTGGCCGGCGCCACGCCATCGCCCATCAGCTTGGCCGCATGCACCAGCAGCCGGGTGCTGGCGCCTTCCTCCAGGCCACTGCCCCGCAGGTTGCGCGTCATGTGGGCGAACTTCACCAGTTTCTCGGCGAGGGCGCCATCGATGCCGGTCTCGCGGCTGACGATCTCTGCTTCCAGGGCGGCCGCGGGATAATCGAACTCCAGCGCGACGAAACGCTGGCGGGTGCTCTGCTTGAGGTCCTTGAGCACGCTCTGGTAACCGGGGTTGTAGGAGATGGCGAGGCAGAAGTCGTCCGGCGCCTCGAGGAGCTCACCGCACTTCTCCACC
>JANTGX010000303.1 GCA_024762755.1 Gammaproteobacteria bacterium | reverse complement strand
GGAGAGCGCCATCCGTCCCATATCCTCGTAGGTGGTGTAGCTGATGCCCTCTAGCCCCGCCGGCACGAAGATGAAGGTGAAGCCTTTGTATCCGGCGTCGGGATCGGTGCGCACGAGGGTGAGGTGGCCGCCGTCGCGCTGCTCGAAGGCCTCCAGCACGCCGCTGATGTAGGCTTTTTCGCCGTTGAGGATGTACTTGCCATCTTTGTGGACGGCGGTGGTCTTGATATTCGCCACGTCGGAACCACCGCCCGGTTCGGTGGTGTTGATGCCGATAAAGTACTCGCCGGCCGCGGCTTTGGGCAGGATTTCCTGTTTCAGTTGTTCGGAGCCGTACTTGGCGACGAGGAAGCCCCATCCCAGGCAGAGGAGCGTGTAAACGGGAAGCGCCATGCTCATCTCGGCGCGGGCCAGTTCGTGGACGGCGATGGTGGCGTAAGTGGCTTCCTCGCCTTCGGGCGCGCAGCCGCCGTACTTTTCGGGGATTGTCAGCCCGAAGACACCGAGGTCGGCCAGCCCCTTGATCACGTCATCGGGGATGCCGTGGCCGCGTTCGTCGATCTCGCGCGAAATCGGTTCGATGTTTTTCTCGCAATACTCGCGCAACGTCTGCTTGAAGAGTTCTTGCTCTTCGGTCAATCGAAAATCCATAGCGGACCTCCTGGTCAATGGATGAGATACCTGCATGTGCAAAGCAACGTGGGATTAGCGTTTTTAGTATGCTATGGGCTGCCGCTTTGTCAAGGGAAGCTTATCGAAGGTTAGGGTGACGTCTGTTACCTGCCGCCGGACGGGAAATTATCGCCGGTGTTGCGCTCCCTGCAACACGCCTCCCTTACTGTAAGAGCAAATCTTACAGACGGAGGTGCGCGATGGCGTTTTGGAGCAAGAAGCGAGCGGAATTTGAGGAAGTGGATCGTGTGATTCAGCAGCAGCCCGGCGTGCGGCCGGCGCAGATCGCCCGGCAGGTGGGGGTTGCCCGGTCGACGATTCAACGGCGTTTGCCGAGCATGGAGGAGGCGGGGTATTTGTACAGCGAGGATGATAAAGGAGGGTTGTGGCCGTTTAAGAGATGGAGGTGACAAATTTACCAAACAGCCTAGAATTATCTTTGTTTGTTGCATGATGTTGAAGCGTCTGGTTGGATGTGGATGCGGTCTCCGATACCGGGCGTGCCGGTTGTGGTGTGGATGACGACGGCCCCTTTGAGTTGCGGTTGGTAGACGGCCAGCCAGGGGGTAGCGCGGTAGGTCAGGGCCAGGCCGGTGTAGAGCCAGTGGGGGATTCTGCCGCTGATAACGATGCCCATCCCGGCCGGCGGTGGGGGCACAAATAAGCCTCCGGCCTCAGCGTAGTCCAGATAGGCGGTCGGCAGGCGAAAGTCGAGGTGCAGGTGGTCGGCCTGGGGAACGACGTGCGCCTGAAGGGGCGCATCGGGAGGCGTGGGGCCGCAGCGCAGGACCGGCGGGGCGATCCAGCCCAGCCGGGGGTCGAACTGGTAGAATTCGGCCGGGGCGGCCAACAGGGCGACGGCGGTGTAGAGCCAGTTAGGGGCGCGTCCGTATAGGCCCAGCGGGATGCCTTCGGGCAGGTAGTCGAGCAGGGCGGGCAGGTGATGGGGTTCCCAGGTGGCTTTCTCGCCGGTGAAGGGGACACCAAGCGTGCGCGCCAGCCGGTCGAGGTCTACGGCAGTCTCGACGGGGGCGAGGGCCAGGTGGGTGCGGCGCAACTCGGCGGGGTCGTAAGCAAAGAGGCGGGTTACCCGTTCGAGCAAGGCGTCGAAGGTGGGGCCGGTGGTGGTGGCGTTCCGCTCCAGGCCGGTGATAACGCCGCGCAAGACCGGGCCGGCATCGGTGATGCGGTCCTGACCGCGCAGTTGGGAGCGCAGGTCAGCCAGCGGGAGCAGCCCGTGGCGGATGAGCATCGCTTCCCAGGTATCGTGGGCGGTCGTGTCGCCGGTGAGCAGGATGGTGTGGGTGCAGCCGTCGAAGATGCGTTCCTGGTCGGGCGTGGGACGGCCACCGACATCCACAATCAGCGGGAGGTGGCGGGCGGCGATGTCGCGGCAGATGCGATCCACCCATTGGGGAGTGCCTTGTCCTTTGACGCGGATGCGGCGCACGAGTCTTTGGTCGGTTTCGTTGCTCCAGTCGCCCTCACCGTCGGGGTAGGCGCGGAGGACGTAGTGTTGGATGCCGCGTTCGCGGAGGGCATGGGTGAGGCTGTAGGTAAGGACGGATTTGCCCATATGGGGCGGACCGCCGATCAGGATTGCGGGAAAGAGTTCCATTGGAACACCTCGTGAAAGGAACGGGAATGAATCCAAGTGTGTTGGTCAGTACAATGGGCGGGCAGGCGCAGGTGGTGACGTTTGCGCTGGATGCGCTGCTGGCTCAAGGAGAAGAGGTCGAGCAAGTGGTGGTGTTGCACCTTTCGCCGAAGGATGTGCGGGTGCAGCGGGCGTTGATCCAGTTGGGGCAAGAGTTCGCCGGTGATTTTTATGGCCACGCCAACCGTGCCTGCCGTTTCCGGCACGTGGCGATCCGGGATGCGGCCCGGCCCCTGGCGGACATCCGGCAGGAAGCGGATGCAGTGGCGACCTGGCAGGTGGTGCGTGAGTTGTTGGCGACGCTCAAGGCGCAGGATCGGCATGTGCATCTGTGTCTGGCGGGGGGCCGGCGAATGATCGGCTTGTTGGCGTTTTCGGCGGCGATGTTGGTGTTCGATCATTACGACCGGGTGTGGCATATGTACACGCCGCGCGCGTTTCTGGTCCGCGCGCGGGATGGGGCAATCCGGCACGCCGGCCCGGAGGATGGGGTGCGGCTGATCGAGGTGCCGTTGACGCCGTGGGGCGCGTACTTCCCCGGTCTGCGCGCGCTGGCCCAGGCCACGCCGGCGCAGGTCATTGCCGCGCAGACCCGCTTGATGGACCGTTCCGACCGGGCGCGCTGCGCCGAAGTGGTGGCACACCTGACGGGTCGGCAGGTGGAGGTGCTGCAGACCTTTGCCACAGGCAAGACGCCGCAGGAGGGGGCCGAGGCGCT
>JANTGX010000302.1 GCA_024762755.1 Gammaproteobacteria bacterium | reverse complement strand
CTGCTCGATGGAGTCCACGGTGAGCACGCCGAAGGCCACCGGCACGTCGTGCTGCAGGGAGACCTGGGCCAGGCCCTTGGTGCATTCGCCGGCCACGTAGTCGAAGTGGGGGGTGCCGCCGCGGATCACCGCGCCGAGGGCGACGATGGCGTCGTATTCCTTGCTCGCCGCCATGCGCGCCGCCACCAGCGGCATTTCGAAGGCCCCGGGCACGCGCACCAGGGTGAAGTCCTCGTCCACCGCGCCGTGGCGCTTGAGGGTATCGATGGCGCCTGACACCAGGCTGTCGACGATAAAACTGTTGAAGCGGGCGGCGATGAGGCCGAGACGTTTGCCGTGCAGGGTCAGGCCGCCTTCGATGGTGTTGATGCTCATAGTGTGGTTCCGTGTATCTGTTTGTTAAAAGCTTGTTTGCCACAGAGGCGCAGAGGGCGTAGAGATTCAACTAAGGAAAGTGTGATCGATGCGTCATCGGCGTATGCCGGGATGACGAAACTCGATTGATCAGGGGCTCCCCAACCGATCTTTTTTCTCTGTGCCCTCTGCGCCTCTGTGGCAAGAATGATTTCTATAAAGACCGGCGCAATCTTCTCACGCGGACGCCGCAGCGTCACCGCCGATGTATTCCAGCACCTCCAGGCCAAAGCCGGACAGGCCGTGCATCTTCTTCGGCGCCGACAGCACGCGCATCTTGCGCACGCCCAGGTCGAGCAGGATCTGCGCACCCAGGCCGTAGGTGCGCAGGTCCGGGTTGGACTCGCGCTTGGCGTTGGCGGTACCGGCGTCCTCGTTCTCGTAGTCCTGCACCCGCTGGATCAGCTCCTGCTCGCCCTCGCTCTGGCCCAGCAGCACGATCACTCCCTCGCCCTTGGCCTCGATGAAATGCATGGCATCGCTCAGTGGCCAGCTGGCATCGGCACGCTTGATGCCCAACACGTCGGCCAGATAGTGCGGCATGTGCACGCGTACATAGGTCGGCGTGTCGCGCATGATCTGCCCCTTCACCAGGGCGAAGTGGACCTGGCCATTGAGCCGGTCGCGGTAGGTGACCAGGCGGAATTCACCGATATCGTTGCGCATCACGCACTCGGCCACCCGCTCCACGCTGCGTTCGTTCTCCAGACGGTAACGGATCAGGTCGGCGATGGTGCCGATCTTCAGACCGAACTCGGCGGCATAGCGCTCGAGGTCGGGCCGGCGCGCCATGGTGCCGTCCTCGTTGAGGATCTCGACGATGGCCGCCGCCGGCTCCAGGCCCGCCAGGCGGGCCAGGTCACAACCCGCCTCGGTGTGCCCGGCGCGCGTCAGCACCCCGCCCGGCTGGGCCATGATGGGGAACACGTGGCCCGGCTGTACCAGATCCTCCGGCTTGGCATCCGGCGCCACCGCCGCCTGGATGGTGACCGCGCGATCGGCGGCGGAGATGCCGGTGGTCACCCCCTCGGCGGCCTCCACCGAGACGGTGAAATTGGTGGCATAGGCGGCATTGTTGTCGTTCACCATCAACGGCAGACGCAGTTGCTCGCAGCGCTCCTGGGTCAGGGTGAGGCAGATCAGACCACGGCCGTGGCGCGCCATGAAGTTGATGTCCTCCGGACGCACCTTGGCCGCCGCCATGATCAGGTCGCCCTCGTTCTCGCGGTCTTCGTCATCCATCAGGATGACCATCTTTCCCTGGCGAATGTCGTTGACGATTTCTTCGATACTGTTCAATTCCATAATGCTTCCTGTGGATCGGGGCGATGACCGACCCTTACATTTCGATGCAGAGACGCCAACACGCGAAGGGGGCAAAGACGATCAATGATACTGGCTTTGCGCCCTTCGCGCCTTGGCGTTTGGTTTTCTCGTCCGGCCACACGATCAAGGCTGGATGAAGCCGTGTTCGGCCAGCAGGGCCTCGGTCACACCGCCCGGCTCGGCAGCCTTGTCACCCAGTACCAGCCGTTCCAGGTAGCGGGCGATGATGTCCACCTCCAGGTTCACCCGCTGACCCGCAGCGAAGCCGCCCAGGGTGGTCTCGACGAGGGTGTGCGGCACGATGTTCAATTCGAACTCGGCGCCCTCGACCCGGTTAACCGTGAGGCTGATGCCGTCCACACAGATGGATCCCTTGGCGGCAATGTATTTCGCCAGCTCCTTCGGGGCGCGGATGCGGAAACGAGCCGAGCGACCGTCGCTCCAGCGCCGCAGCACCTCGCCCACACCATCCACGTGACCGCTCACCAGATGACCGCCGAGGCGCGTGGTCGGCGTCAGCGCCTTCTCCAGGTTGACCGGCGAACCCGGCGACAACTCGCCCAACGTGGTGCACGCCAGGGTCTCGCCGGAGACATCGGCGTCGAAGCTATGGCTGTCGAAGGCCACCGCCGTGAGACACACGCCGTTGACTGCGATGGAATCGCCCAAGGCCACGTCGCCCATGTCCAGCTTGCCGCAGGCGATGGTCAGCCGCGCGTCGGCGTCGCGCCGTTCGAGGGCGAGAACCTCGCCCGTCGCCTGGATGATTCCGGTGAACATGATGTTTTTCCATAATGAGAATAATGAGGGTGGGCAAATATATCAGCATTCCCTTAGACTTGCAGAATTCCCATAGCTCTAAAAAGGAAATGTTGATAGTGCCGCACTGGCCTAGTGAACCCATAGATGAGGAACGCCCTTCTCGCATTTCGGTTACATGGCCGGCACCATCGAGATCACCAGCTCGAGGTTCTCGGGCATATCCATCTCGGCGCCCACATCGACGAATGGACGGAACCGGCCCTGGCCATTCCCGGCCTGCAGTGCCTTGCTCTGGGGACAGCAGTGATCTTCGCGACCCCGTCGACCGCCTCCTGGTCGCCGCCGCACGCCACCGTAACCTCACTCTGCTCACCGAAGACCGCAAGACCCTCGACCGTGCCCGTCAGGGTTATACGCGGGCCCGCTCCTTGTATGTTTTGTTCCGAAGCCACACGACGTGGTGGATGATTAAAGGGATTTATGAAGAGGTGTCCAATCCGGGGAAGTCGTCCGCTCCTGAGGCCTTGAGCCTGCACTGTAGATCG
>JANTGX010000301.1 GCA_024762755.1 Gammaproteobacteria bacterium | reverse complement strand
TCAGCCCGCCACGGGTGCCGGCGCCCCCTCCTCTGCCGGCGGCATGATGTCGCGAAAGCTGCGAATCGCCGCGAACTCGCCCACGTCCTTGTCCTCCGCCTGGCTGTCGGGCCGGTGCACGCCGAGCAGCTGGCCGATACCGGCCTCCCGCGCCGAGCGCAGCACCGGCAGACTGTCGTCCACCAACAAAGTGCGCTCGGGGTCGAAGGGCTCGGCGGTGCGTAACAGACCCCAAAACTGCGGATCCTCCTTGGGTCGCCCGAAGTCGTGGGCGCAATAGACGGCGTCCAGATGACCGGACAGCCGGGTGCGCTCCATCTTCAGCCGCAGGCTCTTCATGTGGGCATTGGTCACCAGCACCACGCGGCGGCCGCTGGCACGCACCGCATCGAGAAAGGCCACCACGTGGGGATGCACCGCGATGAGATGCTCCACCTCCTGCTTGAGGGCGGCCACGTCCAGACCCAGTTCGCCGCTCCAGTAGTCGAGGCAGTACCAATCCATGGTGCCTTCCACCTGTTTGTAACGCCGCATGAGCTCGGCGCGCGCCTCCTCGAGGGAGATCTCACGCAGCTCGGCATAGCGGCGCGGCATGTGCTCGAGCCAGAAGTGGTTGTCGAAGTGCAGGTCCAGCAGGGTGCCGTCCATGTCCAGCAGTACCGTGTCGATGCGCGTCCAGTCCAGCATGGGTCAGTCTTCCCGCCGGGCCGAGATCACCACCTCGTGCCGCTCCAGCCGCCCCTCGCCGCTGAAGGCCTCGGCGGGCAGGGGGTTGCGATGGGCCTCGCGAAAATCCTCGCTGCCCACCCAGGCCTGGAAGGCGTCGGCATCCTCCCACACGGTCAGCACCACGTAGGGGCTGTCCTCGTCCGCCGGGCGCAGGATCTCCATGCGCACGAAACCTGGCTGTTTTTCCACCTGCCCGGCACGACGCTGGAAGCGCTCTTCGAACTGCGTCTCCCAGCCCTTGGCCACGGGCACCCGATTGGCGACCACATACATGATTCTTCTCCGTTTCGTGATGAAAGTTGCCGTGCAGGGCGTGCGCCGACGGTTTTGCAGCGAAAAGACGCTGAAATGTGAACGGCAGCCTAAATCCCGGCCCGGCGCAGACCGAAGATAGCCTGAAAGGGACACTATTTCGACCACCGGACACGCCATGGCCAGCAAGCCCCCTTCCATCGCCAGCATCCTGCACAAGCTTCCGGTCTTCGCCGGGCTCTACGCACAGGAATACGCCCACATCCGCGACATCTGCCAGCCGGCCCGCTTCCCCACCGGACACACCCTGTTCCGCGAGGGCGACGGCAGCCCCTGCATGTACGTCCTGCTCGACGGCGAGATCGAACTCTCGAGCAGGGACCAGGACCCCCTGCATACCGTGCGCCCCGGCGAGACCTTCGGCGAGATCGGCCTCATCGCCCAACAGAAGCGTACCGCCACGGCCACCTGCCTCGCCCCGGTCACCCTGCTGCAGATCAACGGCGACGCCTTCCGCCTGCTGCTCGGCCGCGAACCCCGCATCAGCTTCGCCATCATGCGCAACATCACCCTCGGCCTCTCCGGCCACATCGTGCGCATGAACCGCCAGGGTCTGCCGGACAGCCTGCCCAGCCCCGAGCCGGCACCGGTCGTGCGCCGGCCTCGGGTGCGCCGCCAGCGCTGAGCAGAAACCTTTACACCCCATCCTGCGATCGCGACCGGCTGTCAGGCCACATGGCAGCACACTTCCCCGGCGATACGCCGATACAGATCAGTAATATTGCCCTTCCTGGCGCGTATTTACCCGTCGGTTTTCTTTACACTCCCGAAGACCTGTCCGACGACACGACCAAATAGACAGCTATCCATCTGTATATAAAGAATGTTTTTTATTGGTACGGATCGTGCTTTCGGTATGGCAAAGCCTATTCACACACCGAGCCGTAGAGGTGGAATCCATGTCTTTCGCATCGCACCCCCGCCGCGCCACGTGCGCCCCCTTTCAGCGTCACCTACTGGCCGGTCTACTGGCCCTCTGTAGCGCCAACGTGATCGCCGCCCCCATCACCATCGACGGTGACCTGAGCGACTGGGGCCTCAGCGTCGCCGATGGCACCACCAGTGGCAATCTCGTTGGCACCGACTACACCAACCTGCGCGCCGATGTCGCCGGCTACTTCATCGAAGACAGCGACGACACCACCAATGACCTCTATCTGGGCCCCAACTACGGCGGCCAGAACTACGACGGTGAATACATGGGGGTGCTGACCCAGGGCAACACGCTGTACCTGTCCATCCTCACCGGCCAGCGTCCGGACAACGGTTTCACCAGCGGCGGCCTGGGCCTCTATTCCCCGGGCGACATCCGTATCGAGACCAGCCTCGGCACCTTCGGCATCGAAGTGGGTGGCGGCGCCGTGGGCGGCGACGGCAGCGCTCTGACCGAGGGCGCCACCGGCACCACCTACGACGTGAACAGCCATGGCTACACCGTCGGCAGCCGTGACACCGCCGCCATGCAGACCGTGGGTTCCGTTTGGCAGGATGTGGACTGGATCATCGACCCCATCAAGAATCCCTATCAGCCGGTGCAGTTCGAGATCAACGCCGGTAGCACCAAGCTGGGCGATGCCGACTTCATCTATACCCGCGACAGCGTGACCAACCAGCATGCCATCATCGAATTGGCCCTGGACATGAACATCTTCGGCGGCGCCAGCCTGCAGGAATTCTACTGGCTGCCCTCCTGTGGCAACGACGAGCTGCACGTCAGCACCCACATCACCAACGTGCCAGAGCCGGCCTCCCTGGCGCTGCTGGGCCTTGGCCTGCTGGGCATGGGCGCCGCGCGCCGCCGTCGCGTCTAAACAGAGACTCGACCCGACAACGGCCGTCACGTCCTCCGCGTGGCGGCCGTTTTTGTGTCTGACGGTTTTTCGCCTGCCCCGGCCTATCCCCGCAGCAGGCGCATCTGTGCCAGCAGCGGCGCCGTCCACGGCGTCAGCTTCCGCCGCATGAGGGGACCCACGGCGTCGGAATAGGCGAAGAAGCCGTTCAGCAGATCCTC
>JANTGX010000300.1 GCA_024762755.1 Gammaproteobacteria bacterium | reverse complement strand
GTGGGCGTGATGCCGGCGTGTGCCAGCAGAGGCAGGGTCTCCTTGAAGATGCGCCCCTTGGACAGGGCGATCACCAGCGCATTGTTATCGGAACCACTCATGGCATAAATTCTCGACACTCGCTTCAGGGGGCTCAGTCCGGCACGCGACGGATGCGGCCGCCCAACAGGGACAGCTTTTCCTCGATCCGCTCGTAACCGCGATCGATATGGTAGATACGCAACACCTCGGTGTCGCCCTCGGCCACCAGGCCGGCCAGCACCAGGCTGGCCGAGGCGCGCAGATCGGTGGCCATCACCGGCGCGCCGGTGAGGCGCTCGACACCATTGATGATGGCGGTGTTGCCCTCGAGGCGGATGTCGGCGCCCATGCGCTGGAGTTCCTGCACGTGCATGAAGCGGTTCTCGAACACCGTCTCGGTAATGGTGCTGGCGCCCTCGGCGGTGGCGTTGAGGGCGGTGAACTGGGCCTGCATGTCGGTGGGGAAGGCCGGATAGGGCGCCGTGTGCACGCTCACCGCGCGCGCGCGTCGGCCCTGCATGTCCAGCGAGATCCAGTCCTCGCCGCTGTCGATCTCGGCACCGGCCTCACGCAGCTTGGCGAGCACCGCGTCGAGCAGGTCGGGGCGGGTGTCCTTGACCTTGATGCGTCCACCGCTGATGGCCGCCGCCACCAGGTAGGTGCCCGTCTCGATACGATCGGGGAGGACGTTGTACTGCACCCCGCGCAGGCGCTCGACACCCTCGATGGTGATGGTCGGCGTGCCGGCGCCCTGTATGCATGCGCCCATCTTGTTCAGACAGTCGGCCAGGTCCACCACCTCCGGCTCACGCGCGGCGTTCTCCAGCACCGTCGTGCCGTCGGCCAGGGCCGCGGCCATCATCAGATTCTCGGTGCCGGTGACCGTGACCATGTCGAGGACGATGGTGGCGCCCTGGAGGCGGCCGGCGCGGGCCTTGATGTAACCGTTCTCCACCGTGATCTCGGCGCCCATGGCGCGCAGACCGTCGATGTGCAGGTTGACCGGCCGGCTGCCGATGGCGCAGCCACCGGGCAGGGACACCTCGGCCTCGCCGAAGCGCGCCAACAGCGGGCCGAGGACGAGGATGGAGGCGCGCATGGTCTTCACCAGGTCATAGGGCGCGACGCAGTGCTGCAGGGTGGAGGTGTCGGACTCGATGGCCAGCTTTTCGTCGATCACCAGGCGCACCCCCATGGCGCCGAGCAGCTCCATGGTGGTGGTGATGTCCTGCAGGTGCGGCACGTTGCCCACGGTCATGGGGCCGTCGGCCAACAGGGTCGCGGCGAGGATGGGCAGGGCGGCATTCTTGGCCCCGGAGATGCGTACCTCGCCGTCCAGTCGGCCGCCACCGGTGATGATGAGTTTGTCCATGCTGTCTGTGCCCGATACTGAAAACGAAAAGGCCACCGCAGGGTGGCCCGGAATCACCTCGTCGCGCGCCCGCTCAGGCGGAGCCCACCTGGAACTTCTGTGCCTGCGCCCACTGTTCCGGGGTGTAGGCCTTGATGCTCACGGCATGCAGGGCGCCGCTGGTGATCTGCTCGTTGAGGGCGGCATACACCGCCTTCTGCCGCGCCACCGGCGTCTGGCCCTCGAACTCGGGACTCACCACCGTGACCACGAAGTGGCTGCCGTCACCGGTGACGGTGACCTCGGCGGCGGGGAAGGCCGCCTCGACCAGGCTCTGGACGTCTTTGTTTTCCATGGCGAACTCCGAAATAATCAGGCGCTTGTCGACCGCGTCGCGCGGGAAGACCGCGTAGGATACCGGCTAGGCGCGAATTTTGTAACCCTTGTGCACCAGCAGCAGGGCACCCCCGCCGAGCAGGACGAGGAAGGCGAGGGACACCGCCAGGCTCACCGCCACGTCGGCATCGCCCTGGCCGAAGAAGCCCCAGCGAAAGCCATCGATGAGATAGAAAAAGGGGTTATAGCGCGACACCTCACGCCACAGCGCGGGCAAGGCGTTGATGGAATAGAACACCCCACTGAGAAAGGAGAGGGGCAGGATGAAGAAGTTCTGGAAGCCGGCCAGCTGGTCGTATTTGTCCGCCCACAGGCCGGCGATCACCCCCAAGGAACCCAGGGTGGCGCTGCCGACGATGGCGAAGATCACCACCGCCCAGGGGTGCGCCAGGGGGAGGTCGACGAACCACAGGGCCACGACGTACACCGCCAGCGCCACCAGCAGGCCGCGCACCACGGCGGCGAGGACGAAGGCCGCACAGAACTCCAGGCTGGACAGCGGCGCCAGCAGCACGAACACCAGATTGCCGGTCATCTTCGACTGGATCAGGCTGGAGGAGCTGTTGGAGAAGGCGTTCTGGATGATGGACATCATCATCAGGCCGGGGATCAGGAAGGCGGAATAGCCGACCCCCGGATACACCTCCACGTGTGCCTCGAGGGCCTGGCCGAACACCAGCAGATAGAGCAGCGCGGTGACCATGGGCGTGAGCACGGTCTGCACCGTCACCTTGAGGAAACGACGCACCTCCTTGGCGAACAGGGTGTAGAAGCCACGGACGTTGCAGACCTCGCTCATGCCTCCGCCTCCTGACCGGTGAGACTGAGAAAGACCTCTTCCAGGCCGGCCTCCTCGGTGCTCAGGTCGACCACCGTTAGCCCCGCCGCCTGCAATGCGGAGAGCACCTCGCCGATGGTCTGCCGCTCGCGGTGCAGGCGGAAGGTCAGGCTGTTGCCGTCGGCCGCGGTGAGCAGGGGGATGAGCGCCTCGGGCAGCTGGAACGTCTCACGGTCCACGGTCACCCGCAGGGTGCGGTAGGGGTAACGCGCCAACAGCGAGGCCTTGCTCTCCTGGGTCACCAGACTGCCGCGGTCGAGGATGGCGATCTCATCACACAGGGCCTCCGCTTCCTCCAGGTAGTGGGTGGTGAGGAGGATGGTGCGACCATCTCGGTGCAGCTGGCGGGTAAAGTGCCAGAGGGCCTGACGCAGCTCCACATCCACCCCGGCGGTGGGTTCGTCCAGCACCACCACCTCCGGCCGATGCACCAGGGCCTGGGCGATCAG
>JANTGX010000299.1 GCA_024762755.1 Gammaproteobacteria bacterium | reverse complement strand
AGCAATACAGCTCGGTGCGGTTGCAGGTGGACAGGATCACCGCCTCGCTCACACCGGGCCGCTCGCGCAGGCTGCGCAGCGCCCCGACCACGATATCAGGGCCAAAAGTGACCCTCTCCCGGATCGAAACCGGGGCGGTGGTGTGGTTGAGGCCAACGGCAAGCAGGGTCATTGTGGTCGCTCAAGGCATACGGCGAACTGGAAATTTTGAATTATCAAGGGGTTGAATTCAAGTCCGACATGCCGCCACGGACACGTCGAGCCGTCGCGCTATCATTCTTTTGTTTGACTGCAGGAGGAAAGGTTGGCCACGCGAAGAAACGCGCTGCCCTATGAACAGGCCTCGCGCGCCTCTCCCCGCGCGCGGACCGAGGAGTACCGGCGGGCCGTCGAGCTGGCGGCGCCGGAGCCAGGCGACGTAGTCCTCGATTTGCCCAGTGGGGGCGGCTACCTGAGGCCCTATCTGCCCCCAAGAACTACCTATCTGCCGGCCGAAACCATCTTCGAGTATGCCCAGGAGGAGAAGCTGCTTATCTGTGACTGGCTGAGGCTGCCTCTGCGCAACGGCAGCGTTGATGCCGTCATCAGCCTGGCAGCGCTTCACCACCTGGTGGATGGACGGATCTCTTTCTACCGGGAGATGCGGCGGGTGCTTGTGCCAGGCGGGCGGCTTGCCATCGCCGACGTGGCGGAAGGCTCCCCGCCGGCCCGGTGGCTGGACGATTTCGTCGCCCATGCCAGCTCCGAGGGACATGTCGCCCGATTCTTTCGTTGTGAGGAGACGGCGCTATTGGCAGCTGCCGGGTTTCAGCCGGTATTCTGTGAACGGGTAGAGTATCCCTGGTTTTTCGTCTCGCGACAGGAGATGGTGGGGTTCTGTCGGGGTCTGTTTCGTCTCGACCGGGTCGCCGATGCGGAGATCGCGGCTGCGGTCGAGCACTATCTTGGGGTGAGCGAAACCGCCACAGGGGAGATTGAGATGGCTTGGTCGTTGCTCCATATCAGGGCGATTCGTCCGTGAAGGTGCACATCCCGGTCAGTGGGGTGCCAGGGATCCTGATTCCGGGGATGCCAGATCGCGGGGCGGCAGAGCGGTTGGCTCTGCTCTATCAGTTGGACAGGGCGCAATGGTGGATGGGGCCCACCATCGAGCAGGCGCAGAGCCTGCAGCTCGGCGCGCTCTGTAGCCACCTGTGGGAGCAGGTTCCCTATTATCGTGAACGCTTGGCACAGACAGGATGGTGCTGCGGGGAACCGATGCCCTTGGAGTCCTACCGTCGATTGCCGGTAATGAGCCGCAGTGAGGCAATGGAGGCCGGGGACAAACTTTGCGCCAAGCGCCTCCCAGACGGGCATGGCGAGACGACCGACGGTTCGACTTCCGGCTCCACCGGCCGGTCGCTGACCTACTGGAAGACGGCCGTGTTCAAAAGGCTGGAGCTGGCGTATCACCTGCATCACTACCAGAACATGGGTTGGGATTTTTCCCTGGATCTGTCAAGCATTCTGGTCGACAGGGAGAGGATTGCTCGGCCCCCGGATGGGAGGACCTATCCCGATTGGGGTCCCTGTGTGCAGGGCGTCTATGCCACCGGTGCGCATCACTTTCTCGGTGCTCGAGCGGATATTCTTGAGCAGCTTGCATGGCTGCAGGCGAGCCGGCCGGCCTATCTGCAGACCTACCCCTCGAATCTGGCCGCTCTGCTAGATATTGCTGCTCGTGATGGCGTCGATCTCTCCTTCATTCGGGGGATTACGACTCAGGGAGAGCAGGTGCCAACGGCCGTGCGTGCCCAGGTGGTGGAGTTTTTTTGCCTGGCCGCTACATGACGTCTATTCGGCGTCCGAACTTGGCTACTTGGCCCTTCAGTGTCCTTCCCACGAGCACTATCACGTCCAAACCGGCAACGTGGTGCTCGAGGTGCTGGACGAGGAGGGGAATCCTTGTGCGCCAGGAGAGGTAGGCCGGGTAGTGGTGACCTGTCTGACAAACTTTGCGGCACCGTTGCTACGCTATGCGCTGGGGGATTACGCCGAAGTCGGAGAGCCCTGTGACTGTGGGCGCGCGCAGCCGGTGCTGCGTCGTATCGTGGGACGCACCCGCAATATGTTCCGACGGCCGGACGGGAAAGTGTTGTGGCCGCACTTCGGAACTGCGGCGTTGCACCGAGTGGTGCCCATTCGCCAGTTTCAGGTACGCCAGACCGCAATTGATCGGATCCAATTACACCTGATCTGTGACGAGCCCCTGAGCGAGGCTGCACAACTAGAGTTGGTGGCGATTCTGCAGCGGGAGCTCGAATATCCAGTTCACGTGGAAATTATTCGCTGCGCCCGGATAGGGCGCAGCGAAGGAGGGAAATATGAGGATTTCGTCTCCGAGCTCTAGCGAGCCGTCGCCCGCGGATGCGCGGAAACGTGGCAGTGTGCTCTCAGGCCTCAGCGGGCGGCGGCGCCGGGGGTGGGCTGCTGTCTTCGCAGATAAGGTTCTCGGTGACGCACAACACGCCGGCGCCCAGCATCACGCCCAAGCCGATCGCTGTGCCGGTGCCGACCTCGGTGCCTCCGATGTTCAGCTCGTTGGTCTGCCGGTCGCGCGCCAGCAGGGTGATGCCATTGAACTTCATGTCCTGTAGTTGGCGGCCCTGGAAACGGAAGTCCAGCAGGGGGCGTGTAAGGGAACGGATTCCACCGAATCCTGGACGGTTGCTGTGTTGCCTGATCGCGAAGCCGTAGCTGTCGCCAGTTTGGCTCGAGGTGCCGCCAAACGGCAGCTTGTAGTAGAGATTCAGTGAGGTGTCGTCAAAGCCGGCGGCCCCGGATGCGCCATTCAACGCCATCGCGATGCTGGCGGCCAGGATGGACCTTCTGTTCATGGGATCTTCCCCTCCAGTCATTTTGTTGTGGCCCCGATGCTGATCCACCGGGTGCCGTCTGAAGACAATATAGATGAAAAAGGCGATCGGCGTTACTTTGTTGGGCCCATCCGGTAACCTTCGGCCCATGACCTCGATACGTGTTTCACTGCTCCTCCCTGCCTTGGCGGTGCTGGCCGGCTG
>JANTGX010000298.1 GCA_024762755.1 Gammaproteobacteria bacterium | reverse complement strand
CTGGCGGGCGTGGTCGGGCATGATCTCGAACAACAGGGACTGGGTCTCGTCGGCGCTCAGTTTGCGATATTTCACCGGGTGGATCTCGCCATACAGGCGCAGGCGGGGTGGATTGCCCGAGACCAGGTGAAGGTCCGAACCCTGCTGTTTGACCAGCAGTTCGAGGAAGGCGTCGACGCGGCTCATGTCAGCCGATGGCCAGGTCGACCTGCGGCAGCAGGTCGGGGTCGGTGACGAAGCGCTGGAACTGCTGCTTTTCGTCGGCGTGCAGGTAGGCGTCGTCGGGATCGATCTCTTTGCGCTGCAAGGCCTCCATCAGGGCCTGATCCATCAGCTGCATGCCCTTGTCGCGGCCGGTCTGCAGCACCGAGGGGATCTGGAACAGCTTGCCCTGGATGATCAGGTTGGCGATGGCCGGTGTGTTGACGAAGATCTCGACGATGGCGCGGCGCGTGCGGCCGTCGCTGCCCTTCACCAGCTTCTGGCTGACCACCCCGCGCAGGTGCTGGGCAAGAAACAGGCTGGCCTGCGCCTTCTGTGAAGTGGGCATGGCATCGATGATGCGGTCCAGGGTCTTGGTCGCCGAGGTGGTGTGCAGGGTGCCGAGCACCAGGTGGCCGGTCTCGGCGGCGGTCATGGCCATCATGATGGTCTCCGGGTCACGCAGCTCGCCCACCAGGATCACGTCCGGATCCTCGCGCAGGGCCGCGCGCAGCCCCTCGGCGAAGCTCTCCACGTGGGTGCCCACCTCGCGCTGAACCACCAGAGAGAGCTGGCTGTGGTGCACCTGCTCGATGGGATCTTCGAGGGTGACGATGTTCAGTCGGCGACTGCGGTTGAGCTGGTCGAGCATGGCGGTGAGGGTGGTGGACTTGCCGGTGCCGGTGGCGCCGGTGACCAGGATCAGGCCCTGGTGGGCATCGAGGAAACGGCCGACGGTGGGTGGCAGGCCGAGATCTTCCAGGGTCTGGATGGCCGGAGGGATGACCCGGAAGGCGGCGCCGAGTCCGCCGATCTTGCGGAACAGGCTGACGCGGAAGCGGCCCACGTCGTCACCCTGGTAGGAGAAGTCCAGATCATGTCCGGCATCGAATTCGGCCTTCTGCTTGTCGTTGAGGATCTCGAAGATCAGGCTCTCCAGCTCCTCTTCGCTGAGGGCGCGATACTTGATGGGGGCCAGGTCGCCGAGCAGGCGCAGCAGGGGCGGGCTGCCGACGGCGAAGTGGATGTCGGTCCCACCCTGTTCGCGGCCCAATTTGAGGAAGGCATCGATGCGCGGCATCAGCTGCCCCCCTGTTCGGCGGCCGCGGCCTCCAGGGCCTGGTGCAATTCGTCGAAGGTCTGAAAGCGTTGCTCCGGATCGACCGCCATGGCGCGGGTGATGATGGCCTCGAGGGTGGGGGTGATGCCGGGTTCGAGCTCCCGCGGTGGCGTGGCCTTGCCCTCGACGTGCTGAAACAGGATGGCCATGGATTCCTCGCCCTTGTAGGGCGCCTGCCCGGTGAACAGTTCGTACATGATGACGCCCAGGGTGTAGATGTCGGTGCGCGAGTCGATGGTCCGCCCGCGTACCTGTTCCGGGGCCATGTAGGTGGGCGTGCCGACCAGGATGCCGCTCTTGGTCAGGCGTGAGTCGGCCTTGCTGGCCGCCGCGGCGAGTCCGAAATCGACGATCTTCACCACGTCGTGGTCGTCGATCAGGATATTGGCCGGTTTCAGGTCGCGGTGCACCACGCCGACCTCCTGCGCCTTGGCCATGCCGCGGCAGATCTCTGCCAGCACGTGCAGGCCACGCAGGACATCCATGCGCTCCGGCTTGCGCAATTCGTCGGCCAGCGAGTGGCTGGGGAAGTATTCCATGGAGATGGCGTAGGTCTGGCCGAAGGTCACCAGGTCGTAGATGCGAATGACGTTTTCGTGGGTGATCTTGCGCGCATAGCGCAACTCGTGCAGGAAGCGCTCGATCATGTTCTTGTCGGCGGCCACGTGCGGATTGAGAAACTTGAGCACGAACTGGTCGTTGACCATGAGGTCGTCCACCAGAATGGCGGTGCCGAAGGCGCCTTCACCGATCTTGCGCACTACGTGGTAGCGCTCGGTGAGCATGCTGTTGGGGGCGAGGGTGGCTGGGTTGATGATGCCGGCCACGGCACCGGAGTCATGGGGGGCGCCCAAGTCGATGGCCTGGGTCGGCTCGTCCTCGGCGAGCAACTGGGTCGGCGCCTCTTCCTGCGAGCTAGCGCCCGGTGCCGGCATGATCCGGCTGCTGCGATCACCGTAGCGGCTGACCAGGGTCCGCAGCGTCTCGTCGGCCACGCTGCCCACCTCGTCGCCCACGTTCATCAGCTGCGTGGCGGCGTCCTGCACGCGCCCGGCGTGACGCTCGTCGGTGAGGGTCTGCAGGGCCCGCAGGGCCTCCTTGCGCAGGGTGTTGTCGCCCTTGTCGAGCTGGGCGAGGAGGGGCTCGATGGCGCGCTTGTCGCCCAAGGTGTGCAGGGCGCGGATCACCACCTGGCCGGCCTCCGGGTTCTCTTCCAGCATCTGGATCAGATGCGGGACCGCACGCTCGTCGCCGATGCTGGCGAGGGCATCCACGGCCCGCTCGCGCACCCACCAGTCTTCGTCGCGCAGGGCCTCGATGAGGCGGTCGAAGGCGCGCGGATCCTTGCTGGTGTTGAGGATCTCCACGGCGGTGCGGCGCAGGAATTCGTCTTTGTCCGTGATCAGGGCGAGGATGGCGTCGAACACCTTGGGCCCGCCGATGGCGCCGAGGGCATCGGCGGCGCGTACCTTGACCCACCAGTCGACGTCTCGCAGGGCGTTGAGCAGGTCCTTCACCGCGTTCTGATCGCCGATCTCGTTGAGCACCTCGACGGCGGCCCGGCGTACGTATTCGGACTCGTCCTGCAGGACCTCGACCAGATATTTCACCGTGTTGGGGGCGCGGATCTTGGTCAGGGTTTCGATGGCCGCTGCCTGCACCGTGAGGTCCGGGTCGCCGAGCAATTGGCAGACGGCCTCCACCGCCTCGCCCGCTTTGCGTTTCTGCAGGCCGAGCAGGGCGGCCTGGCG
>JANTGX010000297.1 GCA_024762755.1 Gammaproteobacteria bacterium | reverse complement strand
ACGTCGTTCAGCGGATGACGGTCGGCGATGGCGATGATGCCCATCGCCTGGCCGCTGCTGTCGTGCATCGGAGCGGCGATGAAGCCCTCTGTGACACCCCCGGTGAGCAGGGCACAGCGACTCATGGGGTAGGCCGTGCGCACGCCCTGGGCGAGGTGCAGCCGCTCACCGCTGTGCAGGCAGTCGAGACAGGGCGAACCCTCCAGGCTGTCGCAATGGCCGTGTTCCGGCCCCGCCCGCCCCCAGCTGGCGAGGGTCTCGGCACAGCCCTCCTCGGCCAGGCGGCAGACGAACACCGACTCGGCCTCGAACAGGGTGGCCAGGCTCTCCGCCACACGGTCGAAGAAACCCGCACCGGAGCCGGCGCTGGCCAGATCCCGCAGGGCGATGTCGATGCGCTTGTTGAGGCTGATCTCGGTGACGCTGCCGACGAAGCCCTGGATCTGACCCTGGCTGTCGCGCTGGGCCACGCTCTGTGACAGCACCCAGCGGACGCCCTGACGATCGTCGGCATGGGTGCCGGGGCGCTGATAACGGCACTCGACCCTGAAGGGTGTGCCGCTGGCGACACTCTGCTCCCATTCGGCCATCACCCAGTCGCGGTCGTCGGCATGAATGGCCTCGACCCAGCCATAGCCCAGTGCCGCGGCCTCGCTCAGGCCACTGAGTTCGCACCAGCGTCGATTGACGTAGCTGCAGCGGCCGGCGGGATCGGTGAGAAAGGCACCCACCGGCGACAGGCTGGCCAGGCTGAGAAACTGCTGGGCGTGTTCGCGGGCCGCCTCTTCGGCCTGTTTGCGTTCGCTGACGTCCTGCAGGGTGCCGACGGTGCGCAGGGGCCGGTCACGCTCGTCGAGCTCGGTCTGGCAGCGCTGTTGCACATGCTTCACCCGGCCGTCGATGAGCAGGCGGTGCTCCACCACCGCGGGGCCGTGGGCGGCGCGAAACTCGGCATAGGCGGTTTCGACGCGCGCGCGGTCGTCGGGGTGGACGCGGGAGAAGAAGGCCTCGATGGAGGGCGTCTGCCGCGCCGGGTCGAATTCGAAGATGCGGTAGATCTCATCGGACCAGGTCAGGCGCTCGCTGGCCAGATCCAGCTCCCAGCTGCCGATGTGGGCGATGGCCTGCGCCTCCAGCAGGCGGGCCTCGCTCTCCAGCAGGGCGGCCTCGGCGCGTTCCTTGTCGGTGACGTCCTCGTGCATGAGGACCACCTCCTGCACCACGCCGCGCTCGTCCTTGATGGGATAGATCTGCGCGCGCACGCTGAACTCCTGTGCCGGGGCGTCCAGCTCCGGGGTGTCGGTGTTGCGGTAGGTGCGCACCGGGATCTTGGTCGCCTCGCCGGCGAAACCGCGGCGGATATAAGGCATCAGGCCGAGGGCGATGAGCTGCTGGTCCTGCAGCATGTTGTAGTTTGCCAAGCCCGCGAAGGTGATGCCGGTGAGGCGTTCGTAGGCGGGATTGACGGCCCGCGTGTGCCCGTCGGGGGCGAGGATCTGGATACTCAGCGGTGATTGATCCACCAGGGCGCGGAAGCGCCGTTCGCTGTCGCGGATGGCCTGCTCGGCCCGCCGGCGCTCGCTCAGGTCGAGGACCATGGCGACGAACAGGGGCGACGACGTCTCCGCCAGGTACTGCAGACGGACCTCGACGGGATACTGGCTGCCGTCCTTGCGCTGGTGCACGGTGTCGAAGGTGACCAGCTTCTGCTCGCCCGCGACCAGGGGGCGAATGAGGTCGCGGAAACCCGCCTCGCCGATCTCCGGCTTGAGGTCGATGGCGGTGTAGGCGCGGATCTCTTCCTGGCTGTAGCCCAGATTATCCAGGGCGCCGCGCGAGATCTGGACGAAGCTCAGGTCGTCGGCGGAAAAGACATAGATCTCCTCGTGGGAGTCGGCGAGCATCCGCTGCCACAGGCTGGCGGATAGCTGCTGGGGGACTTGCGGCATACTCATCGACACACTTTACCTCTCGTGTTGAACGCGTCGTGTTGAATGCAGGGCCAGTGCTGTCCCGTTGAGGAACCCCTGCTCGATCCCTGCCCGTCATCCCGGCGAAGGGGGTATCCGTGACGTTGAAACCCCTGGATCCCGGCCTTCGCCGGGATGACGGAATAATCTGGCTTTCGTAACCCTATATCCGCCACGCCGGAACCATACATCCGTCGTTCCAGCGAAGGCCGGAACCCAGGACACCGCTGTGCCAAACGTAGGCGCTCTTGGGTGATCCCTGGGTTCCGGCCATTCCCCGGAATGGTCTAGCTTTCGTAACCCTATATCCGACACGCCGGATCCATACATCCGTCGTTCCGGCGAAGGCCGGAACCCAGGACACCGTTGAACCAAGCGTAGGCGCTTTGGGCGGCCCCGGTTCCGGCCTTTGCCGGAATACGCAAAACGCTTCGCGGGGGAGGCGCTGACTGTTCAGGCGGCAAACGTTCACCGCATGCTGCAGCCCGTGTTGACGGAACCGCTGTGATGCCGGATATCGAAAACGTGTAGCCTGCGCCGGGCCGCTCGGCCCTCACCCCCGAGGGGGGAGACGCCCGGGCGCGGGCAGACATTCCAACAGGCGGGCCACGGCGCCCATGCCCTCGGTCAGGA
The DNA here is from genome assembly GCA_024762755.1 of Gammaproteobacteria bacterium. GTDB lineage: Bacteria > Pseudomonadota > Gammaproteobacteria > SZUA-152 > SZUA-152 > JANTGX01. The sequence continues at coordinate 475 of JANTGX010000297.1, read as the reverse complement.
TGGTATGGATCGCTTCCATGCTGATCTCGCCGGCGGCCTTGCCCGCGGCCCAATTGGCCACCACCGCCACGCAGGCGTATTCCAGCCCCAGTTCGCGCGCCAGGGCCGCCTCGGGCATGCCGGTCATGCCGACCATGTCGCAGCCATCGCGCTCCAGGCGGACGATTTCGGCGGCGGTCTCCAGGCGCGGCCCCTGGGTGGCGGCGTAGGTACCGCCGTCCACCACCGGCACGCCCGCGGCGTTGGCGGCGGCGAGCAGGCGCTGGCGCAGGGGTTCGTCGTAGGGCTGGGTGAAGTCGATGTGGGTGACCGGCGCGTCTGCGTCGTCGAAGAAGGTGCTCGCGCGGCCCCAGGTGTAGTCGATGATCTGCGTCGGCAGGCACACCGCCCCGGGGCCGAGGGCGGCGCCGATCCCCCCCACCGCGGCCACCGCGATCACCTGTCGCGCACCGAGCGCATGCAGGGCCCAGAGGTT
>JANTGX010000296.1 GCA_024762755.1 Gammaproteobacteria bacterium | reverse complement strand
CGTCGAGCAGACGACGGAAGCGCGCCGAGCGCAGGGCTCGGGCCAGCTTGGCATGCTCTGACTTCTGCTTGCGGCGCAGGAAATCCTTCAAGGGCAACAGTTTCTCACCCATTCCAGCGGGCAGACTGGCGCAGTAGCCGTCGAACTTGAGCAAGTAGACGTCGAGGTCGCGCACCGGCCCGGTGATGCCGCCCAGCCAGGCGAAGCCCGCGCGGAAGGGGGCCATCTCGGCCTCGGGCAGGACGCCCTTGATCTGGCTCAGGGCGGAGCGGGTACGGCGCACGGCGATGCGGAAGTCGTGCAGGAACTCGCTGTCCAGGTCCTTGATCACCCCGTCCACATTGGCGCGCAGGGTGGCCAGCAGGTGCAGCAGGATGCGGCGTTCGGCATCCACGGCCGGCATTTCGGCGTCGAGGGGGATGTCCAGCTTGCTGCTGTAGTCGGCAGGCCGGCGGCCGTAGGCGGCGAGGGCCGGCTCGAGCAGGCTGCAGGGTACGGGCGTGAGGCCCAGTTGCTCCCTTTGCCGATGCAGGAGGCGGTCCACCTTGCGCCGCCATTTTGCATAGCCGCGCACCTCGCTCACGCTCAGGCTGGCGGGCAGCGGCCGGTAGGCCTCACGGCGACTGGCGCGGGTCTTGTTGTGCGCCAGGATCAGGCGGGCCACGGTCTTCTCCTCCTTGTCGAGGATGTGCAGGGGGTGCTCTTCGCTGGCCACGCTCACCTGGGCGAGCAGGGCGCGCACACCGAGCAGGGGGGCGATGTGCTTGGCCAGGGGGCCGGGGGGCAGCTCGCTGGCGAAGCGTGGCACCGCGTCGAGGGCCATCCGGGCGATGCACTGGCCGTCGTCCCGGCGGTAGAGGACGAGCTGTCCGTGTTCCCCCTGGACTTCGTGCACCAGCTCCAGTCCGCCCCGGTAGAGACGCCAGTCGAAGCTGTCGTACCAGGTGCGTCGACTGCGCCGCAGAGGCTCGCGGCGGCTACGCAGGTGCTCGGAGAGGATCTGTTGCAGACCCTCCACAGTGGTCGTTTCGCTGAGTGAATAGCAGAGTGTCGTCATGGTGCTGCCCGGGTAAGGATGGGTAGCGGCAGATCATAGGCCAATTCCGTCCGGCAATTGTTACAACCCAGGGCGCTGGTCGGGTATGTGCCGCGGCGCTCAGAAATACCAGGCCAGTTCGGTCTGCAGGTAGTCGTCCTTGCGCAGGCCATAGAACGGGCTGTCGCTGGGGATGTTGGCGAAGGCGCGTGCCTCGATGCTCAGTTTCCAGGCCTCGCCGAGGCGGCGGCTGGCCTCCAGGTTGAGCATCCGGCTGTGATCGTTGCGGTCGAGGATGAGGCCGAGGAGGAACTCGCTGGATTGGGCGTCGTTGGGCGTCAGCCGGGTGCCGAGCATGAGGTCGTCGGCGAACAGTACGGGGGCTTGCGCGCCGCGCTCGTCCCACAGGTATTCGCCGATCAGGCCCAGGTCCCAGGCGCTGCCGAAGAGGCCGACGAAGGTGTATTCGAAACCGCCGGTGGCGGCGGCGAAGGGCGTTCCCTGGCCACTGCGGTGGATGGCCTCCAGCTTCCACAGCCAGTCGCCGAGGGTGGCCTGCAGGTCCAGGCTGGCCTGTTCGATGAGTGGATAGTAGGGCGCCAGGACGGGCTCACCGGTGGCCGACAGGGCCGGGCGCAGGGTCGGTTCGCGGCCGGTGCCGCGGAAGTAGGCGAGGCCGATGTCCCACGCGCCGAGGTAGTGGGACCAGCGCGCAGCGTAGTCGATGTGGCGCTGTTTTTTGTCCGATTCGTAGCGGGCGAGGCTGGGGTCCACCCGCGGCTGGCTGCGCGGGCGCCCGTGTACGCCGGGAAAGGTGCGTTCGCGGAAGCCCGGCAGGGCGAACAGTTCGAGGGTGCCCCAGTCGCGGATCAGGGAGAGCTGGAGCATGGGCTGGCCCAGCTTGTCCTCGGTGTCGATGTCCTCCACCAGGTCGGTCTGGTTGACGATGTCCACCAGGTGCTGGGACTCGGTGACGCCCCAGAACACCTTGCCGATGCCGGCGCGCAACTCCCAGCTGTCGGCGGCCTTCAGCCACAACAACTCGCGCACGTCGCCGTGTCGGCGCTCGCCGTCTTCGCGCTCCCAGCGGCCGAACAGGGTGAGGCTCAGGCTCTGCCGGCCGTCGTCCCACTCGTGGTAGTACTCGGGTTGCACGGCGAGGCCGAGGTCGCTGGCGGGCTGACGGGGGTCCAGCGGGGCCTGCGGGAAGTAGCGGAGTTCACCACTGAGGTGGCCGGACCATTCGCCGGCAAGGGCCGCGCTGGCGGGCCAGAGCAGGCTGCCGGCGAGCAGTGGGGCGAGGGCGCGGGCAGGACCGATGGGGCGGCCGTGCCCCATCAGCGTGCCCGTTTGAGGCTGTTGCGGTCGAAGTCGCGGTCCGTGAGGCCGGTGTGGAAGCGGTAGTCGGTCCAGTAGAGATCGGTGCTCTTGCCGGTCTGGTGGTTGACCATCTGCATGTGGCCGGGGCGCCAGTATTTGTCTTCGAACTGCTGGTAGTCGCTCGCCGTGAGGGTCTTCAGCAGGGCCTTTTTACGGTCGTAGAAGGCCACCTTGAGCGGTTGGTACATCTCCTTGTCCAGCCAGGTGACCAGGCGGGTGTAGCCGGAGTGTCGGTAGGCCGGGTAGCGCTCGATGACGAACACCGGGCGGCCGTCCAGGGTCTCGTCGCGGAGGTACTTGTAGGTGTACTTGGCCACCTCCGGCGAGGTCAGGTCTTCGTAGGCGAATTCACTGCCCATGAAGGGGCCGGACTTGTTGTTGGAGGAGATGCGCTTGACCCGCTTCAGGGCCGGCAGGTAGAGCCACTGTTCGTCCGGCCGGGTGGCGTGGGTGAAGCTGAGGAAGGCGGTGCCCTTCACGTCGCGCGGGCTGTCGAAGATGCTCAGGGTCTTGTCGCCGTCACCGGCTACCTCCAGCGCGCGGTTGCGGATCTCGCGTTTGCTCTCCTGGCCGTGACGATTGCGCAGGACCATCTTCAGTCGGGCCCGCATGTCGCCCCAGCCGGTGTCGCGGCGGTCGGCCTCCTGGGCGATGGCCAGGCCC
>JANTGX010000295.1 GCA_024762755.1 Gammaproteobacteria bacterium | reverse complement strand
GGCGCGGTCCAGCACCTCGGCGTCGGCGGGCTCCATGCGCTGCAGATAGCGCCGCCGCAGGCGTTCGGCGGAGAGCTGAATGGGGGTCAGGGGATTCTTGATCTCGTGGGCCAGGCGCCGCGCCACCTCGCCCCAGGCGGCATCACGCTGGGCCTGCACCAGCTCGGTGACATCCTCGAACACCACCACGAAACCGGCCGGGATGCCCTCCACCTCGGGCAGATGAGAGCCATGGGCGGCCAGCAGGCGGTGACCGCTGCTGCGGTTGAGGGAGATCTCCTCGTGCCATTCGCTCTCGGCACGCTCCAGGTGCGGGCGCAGGGTCTGGAAGAAGGGCGCCAGGGCGGGGTGCTCCTGTTCCAGGTGCGGCAGGCCCCGTCCGGTGGACTGTTCCAGATTGGTGTCGAGGATCTGGCTGGCGGCGGCATTCACTGCGCGCAGGGTGAGATCACGGTCGAGGGTCAGCACGCCGGAGGAGAGCCGGCCGAGGACGGCGCGCAGATAGGCGCGTTCGCGCTCCACCTGGCGCCGGCTGCGCTGCGCCTCCTGCTGTGCCGCGGAGATCCTGTGCGTCATGTCGCTGAAGGACTGCACCAGCGAGCCGAGTTCGTCGTTGCTGGTCACCGGCAGGCGCTTTTGGTAGTTGCCGGCGGCCACCGCGCGGGTGCCGATGGCCAGGATGCGAATGGGCGAGACCAGGCGCTGGGCGAAATAGAAGGCGGCCCAGACGGCGGAGAACAGGCTCACCAGCAACACCAGGGAGAGGGTGAAGCTGAAGGTCTGCTTGAGGGGCTCGCGCAGGTAGACCAGTTCCTTGTACTTCGAATAGGCCGATTGCACATCGTCGGCCATGGTGCCGATGCGCTCGGGGAAGGGGTAGAGGGCGACCAGCAGGCGCGGCTGCTTGCCCGGCAGGCGCACCGCCACGCGGGCGTGCAGGCCGCTGCCCTCGATGGGGGCGAGGGCCACGTAGGTGCCGTTCTCGCGCACCTGTTGCAGGACTATGTCGTCCGGCAGGTTGGGGATGATGGAATGGGTGTCGCCGCTGCTGGAGGCGATCACGCGGCCGTTCGGGCCGGCCAACACCAGTTCGCTGGCACCGACCTGCTGGCGTAGCTCGTTGAGGCGGAAGACGAGCAGAGGCTCCTCGGTATTGCCCAGGTCGTGGGCGATCTCGCGCGTCTGGCGCAGGTGCTCGCGCATGCGCATGTCGAGGGCCGACTTGCTCAACTGCAGGGCCTCGTCCATGGCGCGGTCGATGCGCACGTCGAACCAGCTGTCGACACCGCGCTCGACGAAGCCGAGGGAGAAATAGAAGACGATGGAGACCGGCACCACCGCCATGACGACGAAGATCAGTACCAGGCGGGCGGTGAGCCGCGAGCCGGTGGCGCCGCGCCGGTACTGGCGAACCAGGCGCAGCAGGCTGGCAGCGATGAGGCCGAGCAGGATCACCAGGCCGAGGATGTTGAGGATCACCAGCCACAGGTGCAGACGGCCGAACTGGGCCGAGTTCTCGGTGGCCGCGGTGAGCAGCCACAGGGAGACGAGCAGGAAGCCGCCCATCAGGGCCACCGGCAGGATGCTGGTGGAGGCGCGACGCAGCCAGGCGAGCGGCCCGCTCACGAGCGCGGCCTCAGGTCACGGCTGTACCAGCCGCTGTTCAGCCACCAGTCGCCGGAGAGGTAGGCGCGCATGCGCAGGGGCACCGGCAGGCTGTCGATCTCCAGGCGTACGCGCAGATTGAGCAGGTAGTGCTGGTCCGGCGAGAGCAGACCGGCGTCGATGAGGGGGAGGTCGCGGATGCGGCCGAGACCCTGCAGGGCGCGGTCCAGGGAGTAGTAGCTGTGGCGCGCGCCACTATTGAGATTGCGCACCTCGTAGCGCTCGGTGAGGGCGTGATAGCGCAGTTCGAAGCGCTGCTCGAGGGCGGCAATGAGGGCGTTCCACAGGTAGCGCCGCGGCCGCAGGACCTCGATGTCGAGCACGATCTGCAAGGGGACGCCGTTCTTCAGCGCCTCCAGCGGCTGCCCGCTGAGGGGCAGGGTGAGGCGGGCATCGAGGCGATAGACGCCGTCGTCCAGAGAGGTCCGGGTCTCGCGCACGCTGAAACCCTGGGCCTGCCCGGCGAGGGGAACGAGGCACAACAACAGAGCGAGCCAGGCGCGAAGCGGGTGGCGAAGGCTCAAGCGGTGGGTCGTTTGTTCAGACATGCGTAGAAAAAGCCATCCATATCGTGCTCGCCCGGCAGGATCTGTCGGCCGACGCCGCTGTCCCGCCCCCAGGCGACGTCCAGCGCACGAGGGCTGGCATCGGCATGGCGTTGCAGGAAGCCGTCGATCTGTCGGGCGTTCTCCGCCGGCAGCACCGAACACGTGGCGTACAGCAGCATACCGCCCGGGGCCAACAGGGGCCAGATGGCGTCGAGGATCTCCGCCTGCAACTCTAGCAGAGCATCCACGTCTTCGGCCCGACGCAGCAGCTTGATGTCGGGATGCCGACGGATCACGCCGGTGGCCGAACAGGGGGCGTCGAGCAGGATGCGCTGATAGGCCTGGCCGTCCCACCAGGCCTCGGGGTGGCGCGCATCGCCGGTCCGCAGTTCGGCCTGCAGGCCGAGACGCTCGAGGTTGTCGGCGACCCGCTGCAGGCGGGCCGGCTCCACGTCCACGGCCTGCAGGGAGATCCCGGGGCTGCGCTCGAGGAGGTGCGCGGTCTTGCCGCCGGGGGCGGCGCAGACGTCCAGGACGCGATCGCCGGCAGCGGCGTCGAGCAGCGAAGCGGCGAGCTGCGCGGCCTCGTCCTGCACCGAGACGGCGCCCTCGGCGAAGCCGGGCAGCGCGTCCACGTCACAGGCCGTCTGCAGGCGCAGGCCGTCCTCGTTGAAACGGCACGCCTCGGCGTTCAGCCTGGCCGCGTCCAGTCGCGCCAGGTAGTCGTCGCGGGTGGACTGGCGGCGGTTGACGCGCAGGGTCATGGGCGCCTGTCGGTCATTGGCGGCGAGGATCGCCTGCCAGTCCTCGGGCCAGGCCGTGCGCAGGGCCTCGAGCAGCCAGCGGGGATGGTTCCAGCGCGCCGTCTC
>JANTGX010000294.1 GCA_024762755.1 Gammaproteobacteria bacterium | reverse complement strand
CGCGGCTGCCCTATCCGGCGGACTATCCGCCGGCATAGTCCGCTCGCTGTAGAGGAGAGGACCCGGCGGCAGCACGACGGCCGGGTCGGGAGACGAAAAAGGGGCGCCGTGTCTGCACACGGCGCCCCTTTTCGGTTCTGCCCGCCGCCCTCAGCGGTGGTAGGGCAGGCTCAGTTCGTGCACCGCTTCGATGAAGGCGGCGACGTTGTCCGGATCGATGGTGGGATGGATGCCGTGGCCCAGGTTGAATACATGGCCGGGCCCCTTGCCGTAGCTCTCCAGCACCAGCGCCACTTCCTCGACGATCCGCCCCGGGTTGGAGTAGAGGATGCAGGGGTCCATGTTGCCCTGCAGGGCGACCCGGTCGCCGGTGGCCTGGCGTGCGTCGGCCAGGTCGATGGTCCAGTCCACGCCGAGGGCGTCGGCACCGGTGTCGGCCATCTTGTCGAGCCACAGGGCGCCGCCCTTGGTGAACAGGATCACCGGCACCTGGCGGCCTTCGGCCTCGCGGGTGAGGCCGGCGACGATGCGTTGCATGTAGTCCAGGGAGAAGGCTTGGTAGTCGCGCGGGGTGAGCACGCCGCCCCAGGTATCGAAGATCATCACCGCCTGGGCGCCGGCGGCGATCTGCGCGTTGAGGTAGCTGGTGACCGACTGGGCCAGCTTGTCCAGCAGCAGGTGCATGGTGTCCGGCTCGTCGAACATCATGCCCTTGACCTTGCCGAACTCCTTGGTGGAGCCGCCCTCGACCATGTAGGTGGCGAGGGTCCAGGGGCTGCCGGAGAAACCGATCAGCGGCACCCGGCCGTCGAGGGCGCGGCGGATGGTGCGCACGGCATCCATGACGTACTTCAGTTCACCCTCGGGATCCGGGATGGGCAGGCGCTCCACCTCGGCACGGCTGCGCACGGGGTGCTCGAACTGCGGGCCGTGGCCGGTGTTGAAGGACAGGCCCAGGCCCATGGCATCGGGGATGGTGAGGATGTCCGAGAACAGGATGGCGGCATCCAGGGGGAAGCGCTCCAGCGGCTGCAGGGTGACCTCGCAGGCCAGCTCCGGGTTGCGGCACAGGTCCATGAAGCTGCCGGCCTTGGCCCGCGTGGCGCGATACTCGGGCAGGTAGCGGCCCGCCTGGCGCATCATCCACACCGGGGTCATGTCCACGGGCTGGCGCAGCAGGGCGCGCAGGAAACGGTCGTTCTTCAGTTCGCTCATAGTTTATTTTTCAACGCAAAGGCGCAAAGGCGCTAAGAGCGCAAAGTTTTTTATGAAATATTTTCTTTGCGTTCTTAGCGCCTTTGCGTCTTTGCGTTAGATCCTTTTTTCAGTTAGACGTTGAGATAATCCAGGATGCCCTCGGCGGCCTGGCGCCCTTCATACACGGCGGTGACCACGAGGTCCGAGCCGCGCACCATGTCACCACCGGCGAAGACCTTGGCATTGCTGGTCTGGTAAGGGTGGACACTTTCCGCCGGCGCCAGTACCCGTCCACGTTCGTCGGTGACGATGCCGAATTCGGCGAACCATGGCTGTGGGCTGGGGCGGAAACCGAAGGCGATCACCACGCGGTCGGCGGGGACGATCTCCTCCGAGCCGGGGATCACCTGTGGCCGCCGCCGGCCGCGTTCGTCGGCCTCGCCCAGTTGGGTGCTGACCAGTTTGATGCCCTCGACGCGCTCCTTGCCGATGATCTCCACCGGTTGCCGGTTCCAGAGGAAGCGCACGCCCTCTTCCTTGGCATTGGCCACCTCGCGCTTGGAGCCGGGCATGTTGGCCTCGTCGCGGCGATAGGCGCAGGTGACACTGGCGGCACCCTGGCGGATGGCGGTGCGGTTGCAGTCCATGGCCGTGTCGCCACCGCCCAGTACCACCACCCGCTGGCCGGCCATGTCGATGAATTCGTCGGCGGACTTTTCGAAACCATGGCGGTGATTGATGTTGGCAATGAGATAGTCCAGCGCCGGGTACACGCCGGGCAGGTCCTCGCCCGGGATCTCGGCCTGCATGTAGGTGTAGGTACCCATGCCGAGGAATACGGCATCGTACTCGTCGAGCAATTGCTGGAAGGGGATGTCGCGGCCGATCTCGGTATTGCAGCGGAACTCCACGCCCATGCCCTCGAGCACGGCGCGGCGATTCTCCACCACGCTCTTCTCCAGCTTGAATTCGGGGATGCCGAAGGTCAGCAGCCCACCGATCTCCGGGTGGCGGTCGAACACCACCGGGGTGACGCCGTTGCGTACCAGCACGTCGGCGCAGCCGAGGCCGGCTGGGCCGGCGCCGATCACCGCCACGCGCCGCCCATTGCGCTGCACGGTGCTCATGTCCGGGCGCCAGCCCTGACTGAAGGCGGTGTCGCTGATGTATTTCTCGACGGCGCCGATGGTGACCGCGCCGAAGCCGTCGTTGAGGGTGCAGGCGCCCTCGCACAGGCGATCCTGCGGGCAGACGCGGCCGCAGATCTCCGGCAGCGAGTTGGTGCGGTGGGACATCTCCGCCGCCTCCAGCAATTTGCCCTCGCTGACCAGCTTGAGCCAGTCCGGGATGTAGTTGTGCACCGGACAGCGCCATTCGCAATAGGGGTTGCCGCAGGCGAGACAGCGCTCGGCCTGTTGCGCCGCCGCACGCGGGTCGAGGGGGGCGTAGATCTCGCGGAATTCACTGCGCCGCACGTCGGCGGGCTTCTTCGCGGGGTCGATCCGCGGGACATCGAGAAACTGAAAGTTGTTTGCCATGGTCTGTGTCTGATTCGGAATGGGGTGGTCGACGGGCCTGTCGCGGCCCGCCGGTGGCTGTGCCGGCGCCTAGGCGGCTGCGCGGCGCAGGTCTTCCATCAGTGCCTCCAGGCTGGCGGCCTTGGGTTTGACCAGCCAGAAGCTGCCGAGCATGTCGCTGAAGTTGTCCAGAATGTGTCGGCCCCAGGCGCTCTCGGTCTCGGTGACGAACTCCTGCAGGGTGTCGCGCAGGTGGTTGGCGTAGGCCTCCATGGCCTCGGTGTCGACACGATGGATGTCGATGAGCTCGTTGTTGTGGCGGTCGGCGAAATGCCCTTCCTGGTCGAGGACGTAGGCGAAGCCGCCGGTCATGCCGGCACCGAAGTTGACTCCGGTGGGGCCGAG
>JANTGX010000293.1 GCA_024762755.1 Gammaproteobacteria bacterium | reverse complement strand
CACCGGCAAGGGCATCGCCGCCCTGCAGGAGGCCGGCTATCTGCGCAAGGACAGCATCCCCTTCGTCGAGATCGACCTGCTGGGCATCTATCCCAACCTGCAGAGCCTCGGCGCACAGGCCGTGATCCTGATCACCGGGGTGAGCTGGCTGTGGCTGCAGCGTCGGAGCTCGATGCAGAAATAACCGCCCCCTCCCCCGCCGCCCCACGGGGCTGAATGCACGGCCGGCCGCAGCGCTGGCCAGACTAACCGCCAGCCTGGCCGGGGATCTTGCCCATGCCGGCGGGGACTCCACGCCCACGGCAGCGGCCTTGATACGCCCTTTCGCCACCCTGGCCGCGCGATATTTGCTCTAGCAATCCTGAGCTAAACCCATAGTCTCTATCCGACCCATCACGCACGCAGCTTTTTCCACCACGGACGAGGAAAACGGCATGGAGCGACACACCCGTCTGCAGATATACGGACTTTTCACCCTCTCGGCCCTGATGTTGCCCCTGGCAAATCCGGCCCAGGCACGCTGTGGCGACTTCGCCGAAGCGGCCCAACACCTCGCCCGCATCGCCCGGGGAATCTGTGCCGGGGATGTCGCCACGGCCAACGGTGCCATCGATGCGAATCGATGCCAGAAGGCCGTGGACACGACCGCAGACATCGGCAAAGGCTCGCTGGACTGGTGGAACGCCATGGCCAACAACGGCCCTGCCGCCATCGGCCCGAGAAACATCGGTCTGGGGAAACCGGGTCAGGGCAAGTTGGTCAGCCCCGAGGGGCGCTTGTGGATCGTGGATGCGCCGCTGGCGGGCAGAAAGACCATCACCATCACCCACCGCCATGGCAAGGCCGGGGCCAGGGTCCATATCTGCCAGGTCGATGGTCGGGGCAGGCTATCGGATCTCGCGCGCATGGAGATGCCGATGACGCCGCGACAGGGGCGGCGCATAGCGAAGACGGTGAAGTTGGAAAACGGCGCCTGGCTGCTGGTGGACCTGCGCAGCCTGGGAGGGTTGGGGAGATCCTTGTCCTACGAGATCAAGGTCGCCAACGTGAAATAGACGGCGCCTCCGGCGTGGGGGGAGTGGTGTTTTGTATCTGTCCCCACGGCTGTCCCAAAGTAACCCCAGCCGGGGGGTCAAGGCGAGGCCAGAGCCTCCACCGACCCCTGCCCCTGCCGCAGCACCACCGGCTCTTCACCGGTGAGGTCGATCACCGTGGTCGGTTCGAAACCGCAATAACCGCCATCGATCACCAGGTCCAACTGATTGCCCAGGGTGTCGCGGATGTCGTAGGGGTCGGTCATGGGCATGTCTTCGCCGGGCAGGATGAGGGTCGAGCTCATCAGCGGTTCACCCAGCCTATCGAGCAGGGCCTGGGCGATGCGGTTGTCCGGCACCCGCAGTCCGATGGTCTTGCGCTTCGGGTTCTGCAAGCGCCGCGGCACCTCGCGGGTGGCACTGAGAATGAAGGTATAGGGGCCGGGTGTCAGGCTCTTGATCAGGCGATAGGCGGCGTTGTCGACCTTGGCATAGGTGGCCAATTCAGAGAGATCGCGGCAGACCAGGGTGAAATTGTGCTTGTCGTCGAGCTGACGGATGCGCCGGATCTTCTCCTGCGCCGCCTTGTCGCCGAGGTGGCAGCCGAGGGCATAGCCCGAATCGGTGGGATAGGCGACGACACCACCTTGGCGAATGATCTCCACCGCCTGGTCGATGAGACGTGGCTGGGGGTTGTCGGGATGGATCTGCAGGAAGCGGCTCATGTATCGATCTCCGCGCCGGCCTCGGCCTTCTGCGCACGGCTGGCCGAGGTCGCAGTCCAATCCACCCACACCGGGATGCAGTCCGCCGGCAGGGGTGGCAGCCGCCCCAGTTCCAGCCAGGATTGCTCGGGTCCGTGATAGTCGGAGCCCTGCGAGGCGAGCAGTCCATAGCGGCGGGCATACTGCGCCATGCCCTGTACGTCGCCGGCGGAGTGGCTGCCGGAGACCACCTCCAGCGCCTCCCCGCCGCAGGCCTTGAAGGCCTCGATCAGGGCACGCAGACGGGTGGCGCTGAGACGATAGCGTGCCGGGTGGGCGATCACCGCCTGACCGCCGGCGGCACGTATCCAGGCGACGGCATCTTCCAACGCGGCCCATTGGCCGGGGACATGGCCGGGGCGGTTCTGGGTGAGAAACTTGCCGAACACCTTCTGCATGTTCTTGGCGTGCCCCTCGGCGACGAGGAAGCGGGCGAAGTGGGTGCGGCTGAGGATCTCCCCCTGACTGAAGGCCTGCGCCCCGGCGAGGGCACCGGGAATCCCCGCCTTGTCCAGACGGCGCGCCATCTCTTCGCCACGCCAAGCGCGAAAGCGGCGCAGCTCGGCCAGGCCGGCCTGCAATGCGGCGTTGTCCACGTCCACACCGAGGCCGACGATGTGCACGGTGGCGCCGTTCCAGGTCACCGAGACCTCCACCCCGGCGACCAGTCGCAGCCCTGCAGCGGCGGCCGCCCGGCGCGCCTCGGGGATGCCGTCGGTGGTGTCGTGGTCGGTGAGCGCCAGGACGTCCACCCCCTGGGCCTGCGCGCGCTGCACCAGTTCGGTGGGCGACAGGGTTCCGTCGGAGGCAGTGGAATGGCTGTGCAGGTCGTACAGCGGAAGGGTTGGGGGTGTCGTACTCATAGGACGCCTATTCTATCAGGCCGTGCCTGGGGCCTGTGGAAAAAGTCTTGCCCGAATCCCATCATGGGCCGGCCGCCACGCGATGCCGACCCGCCGCGCCCCGCCCCCTGTGCGCCCTGCGCCGGGGCTGTGGTAGATTAAGCAGCCTTGCAATGAACCTCTGCGCCCGCCCCGCGTCTCACATTTCCAACACGGCCCAGACCTCGACGACGACCCACGCCATGAAACTGCTGACCGACTTCTTCCCCATCCTGCTCTTCTTCATCGCCTACAAACTCTATGGCATCTACGCCGCCACGGCCGTAGCCATCGCCGCCAGTTTCGTCCAGGTCGGTTTCCTCTGGTTGCGCCACCGGCGGGTCGAGAACATGCACCTCATTACCCTGGCCCTGCTCGTGGTGTTCGGTGGTCTGACCCTGTTCCTGCAGGACGAGACCTTCATCAAGTGGAAGCCGACGGTGATCAACTGGCTGTT
>JANTGX010000292.1 GCA_024762755.1 Gammaproteobacteria bacterium | reverse complement strand
TGGTGGGAGGTGGTCTGGAACACCGGTCTGCGGCGGGCGGTGAGCGATCTCTCGCCGACCCAGCGCGAGACCTTTCGCCAGCAGCACCTGGCGGCCCTCGGTGAGCATGTCGAGGAAGACGGCCTGTGGCTGGAGGTGGAGGTGCGCACGACCCTGGGGCGGGTGCCGGCGGCGCGCTGAGACGGTCCTTCGTTGGTCGCCGTATGGGGCTCAGGCGTACTCGTCGATGTGTGGCGGGGCGTCGCCCTGGGCATCGTCGCGTGCCCCGCCGGCGCGTCGTTCGCCACCCGTGCGCGTATCCAGCAGGACCGGCTCGTCACGCCGGCGCCGCTCACCCTGGCGCCGGCGCGGTGGGCGTGGGTGCAGGGGGCGTACGGCCGTGTGGCCTTCTTCATGGCTCTGGATCGGGCTGATCACCGGGTAGGCCGCTACGGGCTTCACGCTGCGCGTCTCATCCCCGCTGGGGCGGGCCCTCAGTGCCGCGTCGTCTGGCGGTATGTTCATCGAACTCATGAGTCTTTCCCTGCCTCGGCCTCCGCTATCGCACCTCGTCCAGCGGCGCCATCGCGGCCCTGCGCCGCCAATCTGTCTGCAATCTCCGCGGTACGGTACCGTGGCCTGTCGTGATCTGTGTCGACCAAATCGACGCCTTTTTGAAGTATAGGCGGCTCAGTCCTCGTCCACCCTCTCGCAGGCGGCGGCCAGGTCCACGCGGGTGAGCATCCCCTGCAGGCGCGCGTCCTCGTCCACCACCGGGATGTGGTGGATCCCGTGGCGGGTGAACAGGGGCGCCGCCTCGCTGAGCGGGTCGGTGGCGCGCACGGTGATGGCGGGGTGGCTCATGATCTGCCCCGCCACTTCGGGTTTGTCCGACTCGAGCAACTGGCTGGGCCGTCGCAACAGGGTGAGGCGCTCGGTCAGGGTCGCGCCGGGCAGCTCCTCGGCGTGGCGCAGGAAGTCGCTGACGGTGAGGATGCCGATCACGTGGCGTGCGCGGTCGATCACCGGCAGGCCACGGATGCCATGCCGGGCGAGCAGTTGCCAGGCCTCTTCCAGCTCGCTGGCGAACTCCACCGCGATGGCCGGTGTGGACATCACGTCGGCACAGCGCAGCGGCCCCAGCTGGCGCGCGTGGGCATAGGACTGGGCGCGCCGATAGATGGTCATCAGGTCTTCGCGGCCGATGTCGAGGAAGGTATCCATGTCGCGCATGGCGCGTTGCAGGTCGTCCTCGGCAAAGGTGGGTTCAGCGCCCTGCCAGCGCTCCTCGCCGCGCTGGATGATGGCCTCCAGGGGCAGGTGCTCCCGCTCCCCGTGCAGCCAGGGCAGGAACAGGCGCCAGTAGAGCAGGGCGCAGGCCAACATGACGGCCAGGTTGAGCGCCAAGGGGGCGGCGAGGAATTGGTAACCGAGCTGGTGTACGGCGTCGCCACCCACCACCGTGAGCAGGGCGGCGGCACCGCCCGGTGGGTGCAGGCAGCGCAACAGGTACATGGCGAAGATGGCGCCGCTCACCGCCAGCGCGGCGGCCAGCGGCAGATCGCTCACCAGCTGCGCGCAGCTGATGCCGACCAGGGCCGAGATGAGGTGGCCACCGAGAAAGGGCCAGGGGCGGGACATGGGGCTGCTGGGCACGACGAAGAGGAGCACGGCGGAGGCCCCCATGGAGGCCAGCAGAAAGGGCCCGGCCATGCCCGTCAGGAACGGACGGGTGACCAGGCCGGCGAGGCCGACGGCGATCAGGGCGCTGAGACAGGCGGCGAGGATAGCGTGCCGGCTGAGGTCCGCCTGGATGGGGAACCAGTCGCGTAACTGGTGGTGCATCGCACCCGGATCTGTCGCGCGGGGGGGCATGGGCTCGGGCTGCTCCTGCGGCTTGGCCATCTTCTCGGCGTAAAGATGCATTTTATAGGCAACTATATCGGCCGGTCCAACGGCGGGCCGTAGGGTGGTCATATGCCTTGGCCACGGCGGGTAGTGAGGGGCGGGGCCCAAACTGTGACCGGGTTCACAGAAGAGGATCGCGAAATGCGTCTTGCCAGACGATAGAAAGGAGGAAGGGCGGGCCCATGGGGGTATCGTCCATATCCCCCAACAGGGTCCGACCAAGCCGGCGAAGAGGCCACTCTCGCCCGCAGGCTGGGGCCCGCGCAAGGAGCTCAGGCATGAAGATCGATCGATTGGAGCGGGCGCTGCCACGCATGAGCAACAAGGCCCTGCTGCGTTTCATCCGGCGCAGCGTCTGCCAGACCCTGCTGGGTCACGGCGCCAGCGCCGACGAGGGCCGGGCCGCCCTGGACATGGTCTACGTGGAGTGCAGCCGCCGCGGCAAGGAGCATCTGTACGACGCCGTCTACGCCGCGGTCACCAGCCACCCCGAGCGCTGCGATCTGCACTGAAGCGGGTGGGGCGTCGGTCGCTAGGGCCCGGCCACGGGTCCCTCTGTCGAATCGTCAGGGGGGTCGTCCGTCGCGCCAGCGCCCGCCGTCTCCGCGCTGGCCGGCAGGGTATCGCCGCGTAGCAGATCGCGGGCCTCTCCGAGGAGAAATGTACGAAAGGCCCGCGCCACCGGCGACAGGCGTTTGTCGCGGCGGTGCATCACATACCACTGGCGCATGATGGGCAGTCCCTCCACGTCGAGGATCACCAGCTTGTTCAGGGCCAGTTCCATGGCCAGGGTGTCGCGCGACAGCAGGCCCAGCCCCAGGCCGGCCTGCACCGATTGCTTGATGGCCTCGTTACTGGCGATCTCCATACCCTTGACGAGGGGGATGCCGTGCTCCTCGAAGAAGCGTTCGGTGGCCCCCCGCGTGCCGGAGCCGCGTTCGCGGACGACGAAGGTCTCCTCGGCCATGCGCGCCAGGGGGATGTCTTTCTGCCCCGCCAGGGGGTGATCCGGCGGCGCGATGATCACCAGGGGGTTGTCGAGGATGACGCCGGCCTCCAGGTCGTGGCTGTCCGGTGGCTGGCCCATGATCACCAGGTCGGTGACGTTGTCCTCCAGCTGGCGCAGCAGGGTCATGCGATTGGTCACGTCGAGACGGATGGTGATGTCGGGATAGCGTTGGCAGAAAGAGCCCAGCAGCGTGGGGACGAAGTAGTTGACCGTCGAGGCCACGGAGAGGGCCAGCCGGCCCCGCCGGGCACCCTTGAGCTCG
>JANTGX010000291.1 GCA_024762755.1 Gammaproteobacteria bacterium | reverse complement strand
AGAAGGCCGCACCGTGCTGGCGCAGGAGGGCCAGGGCTTCGTCGTTGATCCAGTCGGGATCGCGGAACTCGAAGGCGTAGCGGTGGCTCTGCGGCAGGATCTGCAGGAGACCGCGCAGGCGCTCGACGTTGAAGTGCCAGCGCGGTGGCAGCTGGAAGACAATGGGGCCGAGCCGCTCGCCGAGGCGCTGCATGCGTTGGAGGAAGGTGGCGACGCTCTGCTGCGGCTCCTTGAGCTTCTTCATGTGGGTGATGTAGCGGCTGGCCTTGGTGCTGAAGACGAAGCCCGGCGGGGCGGTGTCGCGCCACTGCCACACGGCCGGTTCGCTGGGCAGGTGATAGAAGGTGTTGTTGATCTCCACGCTGTCGAAATGCCGGCAATAGAAGGCCAGTAACTGGCTGTCCGGCAGGTCGGCGGGATAGAAGGGACCCTTCCAGTGGGCGTAGGCCCAACCAGAGGTGCCGATGCGGTGGGTGCCGGCATGGGGCATGGACGTGGCCTCCTGCGGAACGCGATTCAGGTGGGACGGTCGGCGGTGCGGGGCAGGGACTCGGCCCAGCGTCCCAGGCGGCGCAGGGCGTCGCGCCGCTCGGTATGGCCGAGTCTGGCCGCCCGCAGGGCGCCGTGGAAGGTCTCGACGGTCTGGTCGTAGCGCTCGCGGGCCACGGGGTAGGGGGTGCCGTCCTTGCCGCCATGGGCGAAGGCGTAGGCGGCGGGATCGCGGGTCGCCGCGCGCGAGCCGTACACCAGCTCGGCCACCAGGGCGAGGGCGCGCAGGGACTTGGGCCCCAGGCCGGGGGTGCCGAGCAGGGCGGCGAAGTCGCGCGGCGCGTTCTCGTAGGTCTGCAACAGTACCTTGCGCAGCTGCCCGGGGCGGATGTCGGCGGCGTCCAGCAGGTGGTGTCGCGGCATCTCCAGACGGGGCAGGGCGGCGAGCGCGTGGGTCACCTCGGTGTCGGGCCGGCGCGACAGTTCGGTGATCGCCTCGCGTGCCGCCTCGCTCTCGCGGGCGACCAGGTTCAGGCTGGCGCCGCGACCGTCGCAGCAGATGGCCGCGTGCGGCTCCACGACGAAGGAGGTCAGGCCCTCGCCCAGCCAGTGGTAGCGACGCGCCATGCCATTGGCGTCGTTCATGCCCTGCTGCACCACCGACCAGTGGCCCTCGCGGGTGAAGAAGAAGCTGTGGTGATAGAGCTGGTAGCCGTCCTGCAGGGCGGTGTTGTCCACCTTCGCCGAGAGGCGGCTGGCCCGTACCAGCGGGGCGGGGTCGTGTCCCAGTCCTTCACAAGCGTGGGTGATCTGCGCCGGCGTCTTGCGCGAGGCGGCGCCCTTGCCGCCGGCGGCGTACAGGCCGAGCTCGTGCTCCAGCCCCTTGATGCCCTCCTTCAGGGCGCCACAGGCGGTGGTGGTGACGCCGCTCGAGTGCCAGTCGAAACCGAGCACGCAGCCGAAGGCCTGGAACCAGTAAGGGTCGGAGAGGCGCAGCAGGACCTCCTGCGCCCCGTGCTCCGCGACCAGGTGGCAGACGATCTCGCGCGCCAGCCGGGTCATGCGCTCGAACAGCCAGCGCGGTGCCTTGCCGCCATGCAGGGGGAGTTGGGCGATACCGGTGCGCATGGTTCCTAGGCGGGATTCCCCGGCCGCTGACGAGGCACGGGGGACGACGCGGCCGGGGCGAGGGGTATCACCGGCTCAGGTCCCTTCCTGCCACGAGGCCAGATAGCGGGCCTGTTCCTCGGTGAGCGTGTCGATGTGCAGGTCCATGGCGGCGAGCTTGCGCCGGGCGACCTCGCGGTCGATGTCGCGGGGTACGTCGTGCACGCCATTGGCCAGGCGCTGCGCGCGGCGGGCGAGGTGGATCACACTGAGCAGCTGGTTGGCGAAGCTCATGTCCATCACCGCGGAGGGATGGCCCTCGGCGGCGGCCAGGTTGACCAGCCGCCCCTCGGCCAGCAGGCGCAGACGGCGGCCGTCGGCGAGGGTGTATTCGTCCACCGAGGGGCGCGGGCGGTGTTTGGCCACGGCCAGGGCCTCGAGGGCGGGGAGGTTGATCTCCACGTTGAAGTGGCCGGCATTGGCCAGTACGCAGCCGTCCTTCGCCGCCTCGAGGTGGGGGCGGTCCACCACGTGTTTGTCGCCGGTGGCGGTGACCACGAAGTCGGCCTGCCGCGCGGCCTCCCGCAGGGGCATCACGCGGTAGCCGTCCATGGCCGCCTCCAGGGCACGCAGGGGCTCGACCTCGCAGACGATCACGTGCGCGCCGTGACCCTTGGCGCGCAGGGCGATGCCGCGGCCACACCAGCCGTAGCCGACCACGCAGAAGGTCTTGCCGGCGAGCAGGATGTTGGTGGCGCGGATGATGCCGTCGAGGGCGCTCTGGCCGGTGCCGTAGCGGTTGTCGAAGAGGTGTTTGGTCTGCGCATCGTTGACCGCGATGATGGGGTAGCCCAGCGCCCCCTCGCGGGCCATGGCGCGCAGGCGGATGACGCCGGTGGTGGTCTCCTCGGTGCCGCCGAGCATCTCGGGCAGCAGCTCCCGGTGATGCTTGTGGATCTCGCTCACCAGGTCGGCGCCGTCGTCCAGGGTGATCACCGGGCGATGGGCCACCGCGGCGGCGAGGTGCCGGTAGTAGGTCTCGGTGTCCTCGCCGCGGCGGGCGTAGACGGGGATGCCCTCGTGCACCACCAGGGCGGCGGCCACGTCGTCCTGGGTGCTCAGCGGGTTGCTGGCGCACAACACCAGATCGGCGCCGGCGGCCTTGAGGGCGCGCGCCAGGTTGGCCGTCTCGGTGGTGATGTGCAGGCAGGCGCTGATGCGCAGGCCCTGCAGGGGGCGGGTCTCGGCGACCTCCGCCGTCAGCGCGCGCACCACCGGCATCTCGCTCAGGGCCCAGTCGATGCGTCGGCGGCCCTCGTCGGCCAGGCGGGGATCGGTGATGTCACCGGGTGGGTGGGTCATGTGGGGCTCTCTGGGGGTGTCGCGGCCTGGCGGCTATTTCTCGCCAGCGGGCGTCTTCTCGCCGAGGATCGTCGGTGTCTCCGTCTCGTCCGGGGCCTGCCAGTCGGTGGCCGCGGGGTCCGTCACGTCGGCCGTGAGGTCCTCCACGTCGCCCACGTCCAATGGGCCGCTCCAGTCCTCGGGCGGCTCGGCGGGTTCGATGTC
>JANTGX010000290.1 GCA_024762755.1 Gammaproteobacteria bacterium | reverse complement strand
GTTCTCCAGACCGTGCAGATGGCTGATGAGGGTCTCGACGACGAAGTGTGGTGGGGCGTGCCGGGGTTCACCGATGGAGAGGGCGATGGGGGACTTTTCGGCCGGCGGCTCGATCCCCTGCCGGAGCTGGCGCAATTTTTCGAACGGATACGGCTGGAGCCTGTTAAGATCCGGATTCATAAGATAATTTCGGTCGGGAGTCGTGGCCGGAAGACGGCCGATGGATGCGCCGGTGAAACACAGGCGGCGTAGTATACCCCATGCACCCAGACGGATACACGATGTGAGCAGTCCCCCGCTGAGCGGCCATTCGGCCACGCATTCCCAGCCCCCCGCCGCGCACACGGCAGGCGGCACCCTGCCCCTGCTGGCCCTGCTCTACACCGCCTGCTTCTGGGGCGTGGTGTGGTATCCCCTGCGGCTGCTCGAAGGGCAGGGGCTGGGCGGCCTGTGGGCCACGCTGGTGATGTTTCTCGCCGCCAGTGTGCCGGCCCTGCTGCTGGCCTGGCCGCAGCGCGCGGCGCTCACCCGGCATCCCGCGCTGTTGCTCCTCCTGCTGCTGGCCAGTGGCTGGATGAACACCGCCTTTGTCCTTGCCGTGTTGGAGGGCAACGTCATGCGGGTGATGTTGTTGTTCTACCTGTCGCCCCTATGGAGTACCCTGCTGGGCTGGCTGTGGCTGGGGGAGCGCCCTTCGGCCACGGGCTGGGTCGCCCTGGTGTTGGCCTCTGCCGGCGCCGTGGCCATGTTGTGGCAGCCGTCCCTCGGTCTGCCCTGGCCGCAGGGCGAGGCGGACTGGCTGGCGCTGAGTGCGGGCCTGGGTTTCTCCATCGCCAATGTGGTGTTGCGGCGCCTGCAGCATCTGCCGGCGGGGCCGCGTGTGCTGGTCAGTGTGTCCGGAGTGGTACTGGTCGCGGGGGGGTGGTTGCTGGCCAGTGGGGCGGCCTGGCCCACGGTGGCGCCGGTGGCGTGGCTGGGGGCCGTGGCGTTGGGCGGCCTGGGCATCTTCTCCGCCGCCGTGGCGGTGGTCTACGGCGTCTCACGCATGCCGGTCCACCGCTCGGCGGTGATCCTGTTATTCGAGCTGGTGGCCGCCGCGGCCTCTTCCCTGTGGCTGACGGAGGAGAGCATTGGCCGCAGCGAGTGGCTGGGCGGCGGGCTCATCGTGCTCGGCGCCTATCTCTCGGCACGGGCCAGTGGCGAGACGGCGGCCGCTCAACGCAAGGAACGATAGTCCCGATGGCGGCCCCGCTGCGAGAACACCACCTGCCATAGCTGCCCCTGCCCGGAGCGGAACAGGCCGGCGCAGACGTGCAGGTAGTAGCGCCACATGCGATAGAAGCGCTGATCGTAGCGCTCGCGCAGGGTGGGCCAGGCGGCGTCGAAATTCTCCCACCAGGCCATCAATGTGGGGTCGTAGTCGGCGCCGAATTCGTGCCAGTCGCGGATCACCAGATCGGGTTCGATCACCGCCGTGATGTGTCGCGCCGAGGGCAGCACGCTGTTGGGAAAGATGTAGCGATCGATCCACGGGTCGTTGAGGTTGCTGGTCTCGAAGTCGCCGATGGTGTGCAACAGGAACAGACCGTCATCGGCCAGCAGATGGCGCACGGTGTCGAAATAGGTGGCGTAGTTCTTCGGCCCCACGTGTTCGAACATGCCCACGGAGACGATCTTGTCGAAACGCCCCTGCAGCGCGCGATAGTCTTGCAGGGTGATCTCCACGGGCAGGCCGGCACAGCGTTCCCGTGCCAGCTTCTGTTGCTCGCGCGAGATGGTGATGCCCACCACCTGCACGCCATAGTGACGCGCGGCATGGGCCGCCAGGCCTCCCCAGCCGCAGCCGATGTCGAGCAGGCGCTCGCCGGGGCTGAGTTTCAGTTTGCGGCAGATGAGATCCAGCTTGGCCAATTGGGCATCGATGAGGTTGTCGGCCTCGGCCCAGTAGCCACAGCTGTAACTCATGCTGGGATCGAGCATGGCCTGATAGATGTCGTTGCCGATGTCGTAGTGGCGCTGGCCCACTTCATAGGCGCGCGCGCCGGCCTGGCGGTTGATCAGGTGGTGGCCGAGCAGACTGCCGAGACCGGCGAAAAACAGGCGCAGGCGGGGGAGGGTGCGGATCTTGCGATTGATATCGGCACGCAGCAGGCGGTCGAACAGTTCGTCGAGGCGCGCGCAGTCCCACAGGCCGTCCATGTAGGCCTCGCCGAAGCCGAGCGAGCCGCGGGTGAGGGTGCGGTGGTAGGTCTCGGCATCGTGGATCTGGATGTCCCAGGGGCGGTCACCGTTGAAGCGGATGCCGGCCTGGGCCACCAACTCGGCGAGGATCGGTGGAGGCGCATTGGCGGCGCCGGCATGGCGCGCGCGATCGCGATGTTGGGGCGGCTCGGTCAGGGTCTGGCCCATCAGGTTGTCTTCAGAACGGCGTGCATGATCCATGATGCGCTCCGGATTTCAGCTATGGGTGATTGGGTTGGCAGGCTCATCGCGTCGATGGCGCAGTAAGGATAGGAGACGATTTCGCCCTATGCCAAGATGGGCCCGCGGTGAGGCTTGCGCGCAGTAACCTGAGTGACAGGCCGGGCCACGGATTCTGGTTATCCCTGACGATTGTTCTTGAGGAGGAAGACATGCTCGAAGCCTTGGCCCACGTCAGTCTGCTGGTGGCCGATACGTCACGCGCCCTGGCGTTCTATTCCGGCCTGCTGGGGCTGGAGGTGGACGAAACGCGTCCCGATCTCGGTTTTCCCGGCGCCTGGTTGAAGCTCGGCGCGCAGCAGATCCATCTGCTCGAACTGCCCAATCCCGATCCCCGTGAGGGACGGCCGGCACACGGCGGACGCGATCGGCACACGGCTTTTTACGTCAGTGACCTGGCGGCCCTGGCGGAGCGTCTGCAGGGGGCCGGCGTGGACCTGACCCACAGCCGCTCGGGACGGGCGGCCTTCTTCTGCCGGGATCCCGATGGCAATGCCCTGGAATTCATCGGCCGCTGAGCCCTCTCAGGCAGCGGGCGTCTCGTCGTCGATCTGATGGTGGACCTGCTGGCGCAGGCAGGCGCGGCGTTTTTCGTCGAGGGGTTGGCCCTCGACGTCGGTGATGAAGAAGATGTCCTCCGCCCGCTCGCCCAGGGTGGTGATCTTGGCCGCCTGCAATCGGACATG
>JANTGX010000289.1 GCA_024762755.1 Gammaproteobacteria bacterium | reverse complement strand
GCCCCCGGCATGGACGAGGTGCTGCTCGACGGCGCGCCCCTGGCCGCGCGGCGTCACGCCGCACGCCCCGGCCTGGACCTGGTGCCGGCCGGACGCGGACTGAGCAATGTGGAACATCTCAGCGGCGGCAAGGAACGCGGCCTGCGTCTGCACGCCGCGCTGCAGGCCGAGACCACCGCCTACGATGCGGTGATCATGGATTGCCCCCCCTCGGCCGGCCTGCTGGGCATGAACGCCCTGTTCGCCGCCAGTGAGCTCCTGATCCCCGTTTCCAGCGACTACCTGGCACTGCACAGCCTGTCGCACTTCATGGAGACCCTGCAGTTCGTCGAAGACACCCTGCGCCGGCCGCTGCCACGGCAAGTGGTGATGACCCGTTACCACGCTCAGCGTCGTCTGGCGCGCGAGGTACGCGAAAAGCTGGATGAATACTTTCAGGACCGCTTGCTGCAGACCCGCATCCGCGAAAACGTCGCCCTGGCCGAGAGCCCCAGCTATGGCGAAACCATCTTCGAGTATCAGGCGGTCAGCCACGGTGCCGAAGACTACCGACAGCTGGCCGACGAACTCATGGTGAAAGCGCAATGCCACTGATACCGCAGAAGACCCTGGATCTACTCATCGCCTTCTTCGCCAGTTCCTGCTGGAACGGCTGAGGCCAACCGGGAAGAGACCGCAAATGGCAACACGAAAGAACAAACCCATGGGCAATGATCCCCTGGCCTGGATGAAAGAGGACGCAGCGGCCGAGGCGGAGCGCCCCGAGCCTCCCAAGGCGGTCCGCAAACCGCGCCGGCGCAGCCGTCGTCGCGACGGCCTGGACGTGGCCCTGCTGGAAGAGACCTTCGCCGCCCTGGCCCCGCAGGGCGAGGCCCTGGTGGCGCGCTTCTACGAGGAGCTGTTCGCCCGTCATCCGGCGGTGCAGCCGTTGTTCGCCAACACCACGCCGGCGAGTCAGGAGAAGAAACTCCTCGCCGCCCTGCAGCTGGTGGTGGAGAACCTGCGCCGGCCGGCGCAGTTGCAGAAGACCCTGCGCGCCCTGGGCGAGCGGCACCGCGCCTATGGCGCACAACCCGAACACTATGCAGCGGTCGCCGAGACCCTGCTCGACGTGATGCAAGAATTTGCCGGTGAGCTGTGGAGCGGCGATGTCGCCGACGCCTGGCAGAAGGCATTGGATACCGTGGCGACAGGCATGCTGTCGGCAGACGAAGAAAACGAGGAGACAACGATGGCAGTCAGCAAGAAGGTGATGGAAGAAGAGATGGGCGTGAGCGAGACCCTGGACAGCCTGGAGGCCATGTTCTCCGTGCTCGAACACTCGCCGGTGAATATCATGATCGCCGATGCCGACGAGAACATCGTCTACATCAACCAGCAGGCGCGCGAGACCCTGACCTCGGTGGAGGAAGAGCTGGCCCAGTACCTGCCCGGCTTCAGCGTCGACTCGGTGGTGGGCGGCAGTATTCATCGCTATCACAAGGATCCGGCGGCCATCAAACGCATCCTGCACACCATGGGGCCCGACGACGTGCGTCACGGAGAGATCACCCCCGGGCGTTTCGTCTTCGAACATCAGACACGCCCCCTCACCGATGCCAACGGCAAGCACCTGGGCTACGCCGTGCAGTGGAAGGACGTCACCGAGGAGCGCATGGCGGCGCGCGAAGTGGAGCGCCTGAAATCGGCCATCGATGGCGCGCAGAGCAACATCATGTTGTGCGACGAAGACCTCAACA
Organism: Gammaproteobacteria bacterium; assembly: GCA_024762755.1. Taxonomy (GTDB): domain Bacteria; phylum Pseudomonadota; class Gammaproteobacteria; order SZUA-152; family SZUA-152; genus JANTGX01. The sequence continues at coordinate 1,447 of JANTGX010000289.1, read as the reverse complement.
TCACCTACGTCAATCCGGCGGTGGTGGAGATGATGGCCAACCGTCAGGCGGTGCTGCGCGAGCGCTTCCCCGGCTTCGATGCCCACGACCTGGTGGGCAAGAACATCGACATGTTCCACAAGAATCCGGCGCACCAGCGGGCCCTGCTGAGCGACCCCTCGCGTCTGCCGGCCAAGGCCGAGATCGAGGTGGCCGATCTGGAGTTCGAGGTCAACGCCACCATGGTGCTCGACAGCAAGGGCAACTACATGGGCAACATGGTGGAATGGCGCGACATCACCGAGCAGAAGGCCGCCGAGCGTGCCCTCGAGGGGATGATCGCCGCCGCCGCCGAGGGCGACCTGGACAAACGCCTGGCGGTGGACGACTACCAGGGCTTCATCCGCAACCTTGGTGTCGGCATCAACAGCATGTTGGACGCCATCGTGCGTCCCGTTCGCGAGATCTCTTCGGTCATGTCGCAGCTCGCCGAGGGCGACCTGACACACAAGGTCAGCAACGATCATCGGGGCGAATTCGCCGTGCTCAGTGAGGCGGTGAACACCTCCATCGACAACCTGCAGGAGACCGTGGGAGGTATCCGCGTCTCCACCGAGAGCATCACCTCGGCGGCGAGCGAGATCTCCCAGGGCAACACCGACCTCAGCCAGCGCACCGAGGAGCAGGCCTCCTCGCTGGAGGAGACGGCCTCGAGCATGGAGCAGCTCACCTCCACGGTGAAGCAGAATGCCGACAATGCCCGCCAGGCCAATCAGCTGGCCAACGGCGCCCGCGATCAGGCGGAGCAGGGTGGCGACGTGGTGCAGAAGGCGGTGGACGCCATGGCCGGCATCAACAGCGCGAGCAAGAAGATCGCCGACATCATCGGTGTGATCGATGAGATCGCCTTCCAGACCAACCTGCTGGCACTGAACGCCGCGGTGGAGGCGGCGCGCGCCGGTGAACAGGGCCGCGGTTTCGCCGTGGTGGCCTCGGAGGTGCGTAACCTGGCTCAGCGCAGCGCCTCGGCGGCGAAGGAGATCAAGTCGCTGATCAACGACAGCGTGGAGAAGGTGGGCGAGGGCAGCAAGCTGGTGGATCGTTCCGGCGCGACCCTCACCGAGATCGTCAACTCGGTGAAGAAGGTCAGCGACATCGTCGCCGAGATCGCCGCCGCCAGTCAGGAACAGTCCATCGGCATCGAGCAGGTCAACAAGGCCATCACCCAGCTCGACGAGGTGACCCAGCAGAATGCCGCCCTGGTGGAACAGGCCGCGGCGGCCGCCGAGTCCCTCGACGACCAGGCACGCGACATGAGTCAGCGCATGGCCTACTTTCGTCTCGACGAGCACGCCAGCCAGGCGGCGCCGCCCCGGCAGAGCCCGGCCGCGGCGGCAGAGCCTCGGCGCGCGCCGGCCACGCGGCGTGACCCCGCCCCGGCACGTCCCACGACCCGGCCCGCGCCGGC
>JANTGX010000288.1 GCA_024762755.1 Gammaproteobacteria bacterium | reverse complement strand
GGGCGGGCAACCGTATTTGAGGGCATCCAGCAGGAAGCCGAATTTGTCGCGCGCCTCGTCGTCATCGATACCGAGCAGACGGAACACCGTCTCCTGCACCTCTTCGCGGTAGATACGCTGCGAGCCACCACCCACCTCGGTGCCGTTGAGCACCATGTCGTAGGCCCGCGAGAGGCATTCGCCGGGTCGGCTCTCGAGGTGCTCGAGATCCTCTTCGCGCGGTGCGGTGAAGGGGTGATGCAGGGCAGTCCAGCGGCCCTCCTTGTCGTCGTACTCGAACATGGGGAAGTCCACCACCCACAACGGGCGCCAGCCGCGCTCCACCAGGCCGCGGTCGTGGCCGAGCTTGACGCGCAGGGCACCGAGGGCCTCGTTGACCACGCGGGCCTTGTCGGCACCGAAGAAGATGAGGTCGCCGCTCTCGGCGCCGGTGCGCTGCAGGATGCCCTCCACCGCCTCGTCCGGCAGGAACTTGAGGATCGGCGACTGCAGGCCTTCGCGGCCCTGGCTGACGTCGTTGACCTTGATGTAGGCCAGCCCCTTGGCGCCGTAGATGCCGACGAACTTGGTGTAGTCGTCGATCTCCTTGCGCGTCAGCTCGATGCCCTTGGGCAGGCGCAGGGCGGCGACGCGCCCCTCGGGATCCGTCGCCGGACCGGCGAAGACCTTGAATTCGACGCCGGCCATGAGGTCGTCCACGTCCACCAACTCCAGCGGGATGCGCAGGTCCGGCTTGTCGGAACCGAAACGCTGCATGGCCTCGGCGTGGCTCATGCGGGGAAAGGGATCGGGCAGGGCCACCTCGAGGGTCTTGGCGAACAGCTGGCGCACCATGTCCTCCATCAGCCCCATCAGCTCGTTCTCGTCCATGAACGAGGCCTCGATGTCGATCTGCGTGAACTCCGGCTGGCGGTCGGCACGCAGATCCTCGTCGCGGAAGCAGCGCACGATCTGGTAGTAACGGTCCATGCCCGCCATCATCAGGAGCTGCTTGAACAGCTGTGGCGACTGCGGCAGGGAGAAGAAACGACCGGGATGGGTGCGGCTGGGCACCAGGTAGTCACGCGCCCCCTCCGGCGTGGCCTTGGTCAACATGGGGGTCTCCATGTCGAGGAAACCCTGCTCATCGAGGTATTCGCGCAGGCTGCGGGTGATCTGTGAGCGCAGGCGCAGACGTTGCAGCATGGCGGGGCGACGCAGGTCGATGTAGCGATAGCGCAGGCGGTGTTCTTCGGCCACCTCGTCGTCTTCGATATCGACCGGGAAGGGCGGAGTCTCGGCGCGGTTGAAGATCTCCAACTGCTTGCCCAGCACCTCGATCTGGCCGGTGGCCATGTCCGGGTTCTCGGTGCCCTCGGGGCGGTGGCGCACGCGGCCGGTGACGCGCAGCACGTATTCGCTGCGCACGCGCTCGGCGGTGGCGAAGGATTCCTCTGCATCGGGGTCGAATACCACCTGGGTGATGCCCTCGCGGTCACGCAGATCGATAAAGATCACACCACCATGGTCGCGCCGACGATGCACCCAGCCACACAGGGTGACTTCTTCGTCGATGTGGGATTCGTTGAGTTGCCCGCAATAATGGCTACGCATGCTTGAAAGTCCTTCGGGGAAAAGGCGGGAATGGTACGACCTGACCGAGGCCCTTGCAACTCAGCCGGGGCCCGGCGAGACCGCCTCGGCGGGGGTCTTCGCGGGTGGCCAGTCGGGCACCACCACGCCGGCGGAGATGATCATCTTCAGGCCATCGTCGACGCTCATCTCCAACTCGACCACCTCCTCGCGCGGCAACATGAGGAAGAAACCCGAGGTGGGATTGGGGGTGGTGGGGATGAACACGTTGACCACCTCGCGGCCGGTCTTCACCTGCGCCTCGCCGCGTGCCGTACCGGAGAGAAAGCCCAGGGTCCACACTCCCTTGCGCGGGTATTCCACCAGCAGCACCTTGCGAAAGGATTCCTCCTTGGTGGAGAACACCGTCTCGACGATCTGCTTCACGCCGATGTAGACGCTGCGCACCAGGGGGATGCGCGCCAGCAGGCCCTCCCACAGCTGCACCAGCTTGCGGCCGAACAGATTGGCCACCACCATGCCCGTGAGCAGGACCACGACGGCGGTGAGCACCACGCCCAGACCGGGGATGTAGACGCCGAACAGGCTCTCCGGCCGATACGCCGGGGGCAGCAGCAGCAGGGTGCGGTCCATCAGGCCGACCAGCAGCTTGATCACCATCACCGTCACCCCCAGCGGCACCCACACCAGCAACCCCGCCACCAGATAGCGCTTCATGTGCCGGCCCGGCGGCTAGGCACGTCGTTCAGTGACACCCGCAGCCACCACCGCCACAGCCGCCCGCGGCCTTCTTTCCGCCGTCCTTCTTCGGCGCCGTCGAGGTCCCGCCGCCAGCGTCGCTCTTGGCCACGTTCTTCTTGTCGCCGCCCTTGAAATCGGTCTCGTACCAGCCACCCCCCTTGAGCCGGAAACCGGCGGCGGAGACCAGCTTCTTCAACTCCGGTTTGCCGCACTCCGGGCATTTCTTCAGGGGCTCGTCGCTCATCTTCTGCATGGCCTCCAGACGATGGCCACAGGCCTTGCATTGGTACTCATAGATCGGCATGGATACTTCCTCTGTCAAATACGCTTACGGCGTGTGCAATATGGAGGTGCCGCGCTGGATTTCAAGCCGCCGGCACCGGCTGCAGGCATTATGCCACAGCCTCTCCGGCGCCCAGGAAACTGGTAAGATGGCCGCCGTTTCCACCCGGCGCGATCAACCCTGGCGAACTAGAGAACATGGCGAAAGAGAAAAAGAACACCCCAAAGATCGAGATCACCCGTGAGAACAAGTGCAGCTTCTGCCAGGGAGCCAAGTGCTGCACCTACTTCACCCAGCACCTGGACACCCCGCGCGCCATGGACGACTTCGACCAACTGCTGTGGCAGATCTCCCACCGCGACGTGCGCCTCTACAAAGACGACGACGGCTGGTTTCTGCTGGTGGAGACCCCCTGCCTGCATCTGGCCGACGACGGTCGCTGCGGCATCTATGAGAGCCGCCCCCAGGTCTGCCGCCAACACAGCAACGACTACTGCGAATTCGACGCCTCCGCCGAGGAGGGTTTCGACCTCTACTTCGACGGCTATGACGCCCTGCTCGAATACTGCCGCAAGCGCTTCAAGGGCTGGGACAAGCGCATGAAACGGCTGAACAAGGAAACCAAGGCCTGA
>JANTGX010000287.1 GCA_024762755.1 Gammaproteobacteria bacterium | reverse complement strand
GCGCACGATCAATTCGCTGTCGTCGACCGAGTCGTCGATGATCAGCAGATCCAGGGCCTGCGGGTCGCCGGCCTGCGTGTGTTCGTTCGACCTCGGGCCATCCATTGCCATCATCGACTCCCTCTCTCCACTGGACGACGGGGAAACAAGAGCTGCACGCGACACCCCTCTCCCAACGCCGATTCGACCACCACGTGGCCTCCGTTACCATGCATGATGCCGTGCACCATGGAAAGCCCGAGGCCGGTGCCGCGCCCCACCTCGTGGGTGCTGAAGAAGGGGTCGAAGATGGCCGCCAGGGTCTGTTCGTCCATGCCGTGGCCGCTATCCGCGAGGGTCAGGGCGAGGAACTCACCACTGAAGCGCTCGCCACAGGAGGAACAGAGTACCTGCTGCTCATGCACCTCGCGCAGGCCCAAACGGATCTCCCCACCCCCCGGCATGGCGTCGCGGGCATTCAGACTCAGGTTGGTCACCAGCTGGAAGATCTGCTCCTGGTTGACCAATACTTCGTCCGTGACCTCGGCGAAGTCGGTCTTCAGCTCGATCGAGGCCGGCAGAACCGGGCGCAGCATCTGTACCACGTCCTCCAACAGGGGCCGGCGCAGGGGTGTCTGGCACTCGCCGTCGCCCCCGGCGCTGAAGGCACGCAGGGCACTGACCAGCTCGCCCGCCTGGCTGCCTGCACGATGGATGTTGCCGAGGAATTCCTGCAGCGTACCGTCGCCCACGTCGGCAAACATCTCCATGGCCAGTTCCGCATAACCCAGAATAGAGGCCAGGCTGTTATTGAAGTTGTGTGCGATACCGCCGGTCAGGCGGCCGAGGGACTGGATCTTTTGCGCCTGCTGCAGTTGCCGCCGGGTCCGTTCCGCCTCGAGTTGCTCGCGACGGGTCTGATCCACCTCGCGCTGCAGATAGATCAGGCGCGAGGCGGCACGCACCCGGGCGAGCAATATCCGTGGTGTGAGGGGCTTGCGGACGAAATCGTCGGCGCCGGCCTCGAAGGAACGCACCAGTGAGTCCTCGTCGTCGAAGCGGGTCAACATCATCACATAGAGCAGGCGACCGTCCGCACTGCGGCGCAGGTGCCGGCACAGCTCGAGGCCATCCATGCCTTCGTGCATCCAGTCGGTGATGACCATCTGCGGATGGAAGCCGTGCAACGCCTGCAGGGCCTCCTCCGCCGAGGCGGCCTGCTCTACCACATGCCCGTCGGAGAGCAGATGCAGGCCGATCTCCTCGCGCAAGAAGGGGTCGTCGTCGATCAACAGGATGCGCAGGCTCGCCGGCGGTTCCACCGCGGGGGCCGCCGTCCTGTCGTTCGTCCCCACCGGCCCCGTGGGCAGCTCGTGTGGTGCGCGGGGACGCTCAATCGGTGGCAAGGACATCCTCCACCGCGGCCTTGAGATCCTGCATGCCGAAGGGCTTCTTCAGGATGTGCCGTGCGCCCACCAGCTTGGCGATGGGCAGGTAGTCGAAGGAGCCGGTGATCCCGCCGCCGCCGGAGATGGCCACCACGCGCATGGCCGGGAAGGCCTTTTTCAATTCCAGGATCATGTCGATGCCGTTCTGCTCCGGCATCACCAGATCGGTGATCAGCAGGTCCGGCTGGTGCTGGCGATAGAGCCGGCAGCCCTCGTTGCCGTTCTCCGCCAACAGGACCTGATGCCCGCTCGCTGTCAGCATGTGTTTGAGCAGATCGCGGATCTGCGCCTCGTCGTCGACAACCAGTATGCTCGCCATCAGAATAGCTCCACGTCGCCACCGTCCATGCTCTGCTGGTGGATGGGTGATTGCTGCAGGTCTTCCGCGGTCTCCTCGAAATCCACCCGCAGCTGGGCCAGCCGCTGGTCGAAGTCCGCCTGACCGGTATGTTCCTCGCCGCTCAACAGGCCGGCCCGCATCTCCTCGGCGAGGGAGAGAAAGGCATGAAAGGCGGCCAGCCGCTTCTGCATGTGCTCCAGCAGCTGCCGCGTCATGTCCTCGAACTGCAGGGAGCGCACCGCCACGCCGACATTTTCGCCGATGGCCTCGGAGAGTTGCGATACCTGTTCCAGCTCTGCCGCCATACCGTCATTGATGGCATTCACCTCGTCCATCAGCTCCGATATTCGCACCTTGGAATCCATGGTCATCTGCATGTCGCGCGAGGCCAGACGGGCGACGATGAGGCTGGCCTCCTCCATGCTGTCGCGGGTACGGCCATATTCGGCGCGGATCTGACTGCTGAACTCGTTACTGCGCAGGGACAGGGCCCGCACCTCGTCGGCGACCACGGCAAAGCCCCGCCCGGCCTCGCCGGCCCGCGCCGCCTCGATGGCGGCGTTCAGGGCCAGCAGATTGGTCTGTGCGCTGATGCCGTCGATCTCGCCCAGCATCTTCTCCACCGTGCTAATCTGCTCGCGCATCTCCGTGAGTACCCGCACCATCTCGCTGCTGCCGTCACGCATGGCGACGAGGCTGTCGACGAACATCTGCACCAGGCTGGCCGCCTCCTCGGTCAGGCGGTTGATGCCCGAGCCCTCGCTGGTGCTGGCCGAGATGCGTGCCACCAGCCCACGCACCTGATCTTCCTGCTCACGCGCCAGTTGCTCCAGGCCGGTGAAGCTGCCCATCAGGCCGCCGACGGCGTCGCCCTGCAGCGACTTCATCTGTTCCAGCTCCTGCGTCAGTTCGGCGAACTGGCCGCCCATCTCCTCGCCGGTGCGCTGCATGAGCTGTTGCAGGCCCTCTCGCAGCTGGCGGGTGAAGGCCAGCTGCGCCTCGCCGGCCTGCGCCTCGGCGCGTCGCTGCCTGGCCTGCCAGGTCTCGTGGACCAGCCAGGCCAGGCCCAGCAGCAACACGCTGCCGAGGGCCACACCGCGGCTGGGCCAGTACCACACCGCCAGCACCGCCGGCAGAAACAGCAGGCCCGGCCAAAAACTCCGAATAGCAGACTGAAAACTCATGGGTGAAGCTGTCCTCGGGGTACAGGTCTGCGGTGGTTGCGCAGCCGTGGGGTCATATCAGGGATGCAGGGGGTCGTCGACGCAAAGTAGCACGTGGGCGACCAACCACGCGGGGAGCCGCGGCCCAAGCGGCTCCGTCTCACTCCTCCCGCTATATGGCGGTTCGGGCGGGGCAAACTTTAGCCCCCTCGCAGGCTTAGCAGGCTGTTGAAATAATCCCCACAAGGGGCAAGATACCGTTACCCCTCAATCTCGGGAGCAGGACACAATGCGCGGACCCGATATTCAGCAAGA
>JANTGX010000286.1 GCA_024762755.1 Gammaproteobacteria bacterium | reverse complement strand
ATGATGTTGGAGGGTTTGATGTCGCGGTGCCAGATACCCTGGGCGTGGGCCGCGGCGAGGCCGCCGGCGACGCGCTCGGCGATCTCCAGGGCGTCCTCCAGGGGCAGCGGGCCGCGCTCGATGCGCGCCTTGAGGTCCTCGCCGTCGCAGTAGGCCATGGCCAGATAGAGCTGTCCGTCGTCGGTCTCGCCGATGTCGTAGAGGGTGCAGATGCCGGGGTGATCGAGGCGGGCGGCGGCCTGGGCCTCGCGCAGGAAGCGTTGCTTGGCCGCCGCCTCGCGGCTCATGTGGGGCGGCAGGAACTTGAGCGCGGCGTGGCGGCCGAGGCGGCTGTCGAGGGCCTTGAACACCACCCCCATGCCGCCGGCGCCGATCTGTTCCAGCAGGCGGTAGGGGCCGACCTGGGCGCCGCACTCGGGGGTGGCCGTATCCGGCTGGATCGCCGGTGGCGGGGGCAAGGCGACGCGCTCCAGCAGGTCACCGGCGCGGTCGTCGGCGGCGAGCAGGGAGCGGGCCTCGGCGAGCAACTCGGGGTCGTCGCCACAGACCGCCTGCAGATAGGCCGTGCGTCCCTCGGGAGGCAGGGTGACGGCATGCTCGAACAGCTCTTGCAGACGATGCCAGCGTGCGGCGTCCATGGGTGCCTCCGGGCGGGGAAAGGGGAATTCTACCGGGTATTGGCAGGGATGGCAGCGCGCGGGCGCCGGATGGTGGCCTGGTCGACCCACGGTTGCGTAGAATACGCCCTTTTCCCCGCGGATCGGAGTGGCATGCGCCTGGTAATCCTCGATCGTGACGGCGTCATCAACGAAGACTCCGATCACTACATCAAATCGGCCGACGAGTTTCGCCCCATCCCGGGCAGCCTGGCGGCCATCGCCCGCCTCAACCGGGCCGGCTACACGGTGGCCGTGGCCAGCAACCAGTCCGGCATCGGCCGTGGCCTGTTCGAGCCGGCGGCACTGGAGGCCATGCACGCCAAACTCGCCCGCCTGCTGGCCGCCGAGGGGGGGCGGGTGGACCACATCGCCTACTGCCCGCACGCCCCGGAGGCGAATTGCGCCTGCCGCAAGCCGCGCCCCGGCCTGCTGCAGCAGATCGCCCGCCACTACGCCACCGAGCTGCGCGACGTGCCGGTGGTCGGTGACAGCCTGCGCGACCTCGAGGCCGCCCGCGCAGTGGGCGCACGGCCCCTGCTGGTGCGCACGGGCAAGGGCGAGCGCACCCTGGCCACGGCCGACGAGGGGCTGGCCGGGGTGCCCGTCTACGCCGACCTGGCCGAGGCCGTCGATCACCTGTTGAGGCAAGCATGAGACTGATACGCTCCCTGCTCTTCGAGCTCTCCATGGCCGCCTCCACGGTGGTCACCGCCGGCGTCCTGATCCTCATGGCGCCGCTGCCCTTCACCTGGCGCTCGCGCTTTGCCCGCGCCTATGCCGCCTACAACATCGGCGCCCTGCGCCTGCTGTGCGGCATCGACTACGTGGTCGAGGGGCGCGAGAACATCCCCGCCGGCCCGGCCATCGTCTTCAGCAAGCACCAGTCGGCCTGGGAGACCTTCGCCCTGCAGCTGATCTTTCCGCCCCAGTGCTGGGTGCTCAAACGCGAACTCATGTGGGTGCCCTTCTTCGGCTGGGGCTTGGCCATGCTCAAGCCCATCGCCATCGACCGCTCGGCCGGGCGCAAGGCCCTCAAGCAGGTGGTCGAGCAGGGCGCCGAACGCCTGCGCGAGGGCATCTGGGTCACCGTCTTCCCCGAGGGCACCCGCGTCGCCCCCGGCGAGCACAAGCGCTGGGGCGTCGGCGGCGCCATGCTGGCGGCGAAGACCGGCTACCCCGTGGTGCCCGTGGCGCACAATGCCGGTGAATTCTGGCCGCGCCGCGCCCTGCTGAAGCGGCCGGGCACCGTCCGTGTGATCATCGGCCCGGTGATCGAAACCGAGGGCCTGAGCGCGACGGAGATCAATCGGCGCGGCGAGACCTGGATGGCGGAGGCCATGGCGCGCATCGGCGATGTCCCCGTCGCTCACGAAGGCGGTGCCGACGAGGCCTGAGCCACATGGACGCAGTCCCCCGCAGACGGTATTCTTACGCCCCTTCATGCCATTGCGCCCGTAGCTCAGCTGGATAGAGTACCGCCCTCCGAAGGCGGGGGTCACAGGTTCGACTCCTGTCGGGCGCGCCAATCGAACGAGCCTGCCACGGCCTGCGCCGGGCAGGCTTTCGTGTTTCTGGTGGTGGCCATCGGTGAGCCGGAGCCGCGGCCGTTTCGCTGCAGTCGCGGTGGTATCATCCCCCCATGCCATCTCTACCCAGCCTGCCGTGATGCCTCGGCACTGGCGCCGCTTCCTCCCTCTGCTCCTGGTCTGCTGCCTGGCGACGCCGGCCAGCGCGGGTGTGCGTGCACAGCTGACGACGGCCCAGTTGGCGGCGAGTGTGCAGGCCATCTTTCCCCTGCGCGAGTATTCCCTCGGCGCGCGCCTGGTGTTGCAGGCGCCGGAGGTGCACCTGGACGCCGAGGTGCAGCGCATCGTCCTGAGCCTGCCGGTGGTGGCCAGCGTGCCCGGTGAGGTACGCCACCACGGTCGTCTGGTGGTGTCCGCCGGCCTGGCCTACAAGCCGCCCACGGGGGAGGCGTTCTTCGGCCAGCCGCGCCTGCGCTTGCTGGAGATGGCGGGGGTGACGGCGGCGCAGCGGGAGAGTTTCGCCGCCAGTCTGCTGGATGTGTTGACGGAGACGCTGCCCCTGGTGCGCGTGTGGCGGGTGACGGAGCGCGAGTTGAATCACTCGCTGGAGAAGTCCCGGCTGAAGGCCTGGCGGGTGCAGGGCGAGATCCTCCAGCTGGAGATCGGTTTCGATTGAACCGGCAACCGGAGAGCGGATGCCGGTCGAGGAAGAAGAAGGGGGTGGGCAGTGTGTGGCATCGGATTCATCTTTGACACGCGGGGGGCCGAGGTGGGCCTGGCCGCGGTGGGGCGCATGGTGGCGGCCCTCGGCCACCGCGGACCGGATGCCGGGGCCTGGTGGGGGGAGGGTCCCATCGGCTTGGGGCACGCCCGGCTGAGCATCGTCGACATCGTCGGCGGTGGCCAGCCCATGCACACCAGCGATGGCCGATTCGGCCTGGTATACAACGGCGAGATCTACAACTACCGCGAGCTGCGCCGCGAGCTGCAAGGGGCCGGCGAACACTTCCACACCGAGTCGGACACCGAGGTCCTGCTGCGCCTCTACCAGCGCGAGGGCG
>JANTGX010000285.1 GCA_024762755.1 Gammaproteobacteria bacterium | reverse complement strand
GGTGGCGCCGGCGGGCTCACCGACCCCTGCATGATCCAGGTCAAGGATCTGGCCCACACCCACAACGATCCCCTTGCGGCCAAGGTACGCAGCCGCCTGCGCAGCGACTTCGGTTTCAGCCGCAATACCAAACGCAATTTCGGTGTCGAGTGTGTGTTCTCCAGCCAGCAGCAGCTCTACCCCAAGGCCGATGGCAGCGTGAGCCATGAGAAGCCCGGCATCCACGGCATCTCCCTCGACTGCTCCATGGGCTATGGCGCTGCCGCCTATGTCACCGCCGTGTTCGGCCAGATCGCGGCCTCGCGGGTGATCAACCGCAGCCTGCAGAAGTGGAGGCGCAGGCAGCGCACAGCCGGGGGTCACCCCGAGGCTTGATCTGCCGCCACGGCACCTGGCCAGGTTTTGCACTTCCCCCGCACGCGGGCGACAATGGCCCGTTTCCGGCCCCTGCGGCCCACCACCCGGAGTCCACCTTGAAACTCAGCGTCAGCGACTTCCAGCAATGGGAACACAAGTCCGTCACCCTCCTCGGCATGTCGGGGGTGGGCAAGACACGCCTCTCCGCCCTGCTGCGCGAGGCAGACTGGTTCCACTATTCCGGCGACTACCGCATCGGCACCCACTACCTCGACGAGGCCATCCTCGACAACATCAAGCAACAGGCCATGCAGGTCCCCTTCCTGCGCGACCTGCTGCGCTCGGATTCCATCTACATCCGCAACAATATCGGTGTCGATCATCTCAAGCCGGTGGCCAGCTTCCTCGGCAAACTGGGCAACCCGGAGCACGGCGGCCTGCCCCTGGCCGAGTTCAAGCGCCGTCAGCGCCTGCACCACCAGGCCGAGGTCGCCGCCATGAACGACGTGCCCGCCTTCATCGACAAGGCGCAGAGCATCTATGGCTACAAGCACTTCATCAACGACGCCGGCGGCAGTGTGTGCGAGCTCGACAGCCCCGAGGTCATGCAGACCCTGGCCGCGCATACACTGATTCTCTACATCAAGGCCACCGAGGACGACGAACAGGCGCTCATCCAGCGTGCCGAGCGGGCACCCAAGCCGCTCTTCTATCGCGAGTCCTTCCTCGACCAACAGCTGGCCATCTATCTGCAGGAACAGGGGCTCGACTACGTCGCCATGATCGAGCCTAACGACTTCGTGCGCTGGATCTTCCCGCGCCTGTTCAGCGCCCGCATCCCGCGCTACGACGAGATCGCCGCCGACTACGGCTACACCGTCACCACCGAGGAGATCGCCCGCGTCGAGAACAGCGACGATTTCCTCGACCTGATCGGCCGTGCCATCGAGCGCGAGAGTTAACCCCCGGAGAAGCACCACCATGCCCCTCGTCGCCCATTCCCCCCTGCCCACCTTCGAACGCCTGCTGCGCGAGGGCCACAGCGTGCTCACTCCGGAACGCGCCCGCGGCCAGGACATCCGCGAGATGCACGTCGGGCTGCTCAACATGATGCCCGACGCCGCCCTCGAGGCCACCGAACGCCAGTTCTTCCGCCTGGTGGGCGAGAGCAATCAGATCGCCCAGTTCTACCTGCATCCCTTCACCCTCGATACCCTGCCGCGGGGGGAGAAGGCCCGTGCGCACATCGATCGATACTACGACCGTTTCGAACAGCTGCAGGAAGAAGGACTGGACGCCCTCATCATCACCGGCGCCAATGTCACCCAGCCGGATCTCGCCCTCGAACCCTTCTGGGAACCCCTCGGTGAGGTGGTGCAATGGGCCTGGGAGAACGTCACCTCCACCCTCTGCTCCTGCCTCGCCACGCATGCCGTGCTGCAGATGCGCCACGGGCAGAAGCGCCGCCGCCTGCCGGCCAAGCGCTGGGGGGTGTTTGCCCACGAGGTGGTGGAACGGAGCCATCCCCTGGTCAACGACGTCAACACCCGCTTCGACGTACCCCACTCTCGCTTCAACGAGGTCTCGCACGACCAGTTCGTGGCCGCCGGTCTGCACGTGCTGGTGGAGAGTGTGAATGACGGCGTCCACCTGGCGGTGAGCGAGGACGGTTTTCGTACCGTCTTCTTCCAGGGCCACCCGGAATACGACACGGTGAGTCTGCTGAAGGAATACAAGCGGGAGGTGAGTCTCTACAGCCATGGAAAGCGCGCCGACTACCCGCCCTTCCCCGCCAACTACCTGGGTCTGCAGGCCCAGGCCATCCTCGACGAGCACCGTGACCGCTTGGAGGCCGCCCTGGCCGCCGGTCGCCCCCTGCCCGCCTTCCCCGAGGCGCTCATCACCCGCCAGTTGCACAACACCTGGCACGACACCGGCGAGGCCATCATCAACAACTGGATGGGCTTCGTCTATCAGCTCACCAACAGCGACCGCCGCAAGCCCTTCATGGAGGGCGTCGACCCCAAGGATCCGCTGGGCATCTATACACGCTGAAGACGCTGCGGCCCGCCCCCGATCACCGCAGGCGCGGCCCGCTCATGCAGGATTCAGGCTAGCCGCTGGCACGGCTGCTGTCCCGGGCATTGGTCTTCGCCTTCTTGCCCGACTTGGCGGCCTTGAGCCGTTCCTGGACCAGGGTGGTGGTGGTGCGGAAATCGATCTTCCCGCTGCCCATCTTGGGCAGTTCGTCGAGCACCACGAACTGCTTGGGCAGGGCGATGGGCGGCAGGCGTTTGGCCAGTGCCTTGATGATGGCGCGCTCTTTCACCGGCTCGGTGACGGCCACTGCGAGGGTGGCTCCCTTGCGCACGTCCGGCACCTCCACCACGCAGCACTCCACGCCGTCGGGCAACAGGTCTTCGAGTTCCTGCTCCACCTTGCTCAAGGAGACCATTTCTCCGGCGACCTTGACGAAGCGCTTGAGCCGGCCGTGGTGCCAGAGGTAGCCATCCTCGTCCAGCACACCCATGTCGCCCGTGTCGTACCAGCCGTTCTTGATGTGCAGGGCAGTCTCTTCCACGTCGTCGAAATAGCCCTTCATCACCAGGTCGCCCTTGACCATGATCTTGCCCTCCTCACCGGTGGGCCGCTCTTCGCCGGTGTGCGGATCGACGATGCGTACCTCCACCCCCGGCAGGGGACGGCCGATGCTGCCCGGTTTGTTCTTGCCCGGCAGATTGACCGAGATCACCGGGCTGGTCTCGGTGGTGCCATAGCCCTCGAAGGTGGGGACGCCGTGCTGTTCCTCGTAGCCCTCACGCAGCCAGTCTGGCATCTTGTCCGCGCCGACGATGACGATACGCAGGGAGGAGAAATCCCCCGGCTCGGCGGCGCGCAGATAGCC
>JANTGX010000284.1 GCA_024762755.1 Gammaproteobacteria bacterium | reverse complement strand
CGGGCTGGCACGCCCGGGTGCATGACTCCGGCAGCCTGTTGCTGACGCGAGGCGAGGGCCAGGTCTAGTTCGTTGATCCTGCCCGAACGGCTCGCCGCAGGCGCCCCGCTGCGCGAGCCCGGTTTGAATCGGCCGACTCAGAGCCGGCCGGCGTAGGCGCGCAGCAGGCGCAGCATGTAGGGCACGGGCCGCGCGTCCCAGGGGCTGAAGCGGGGCAGCTGGTAGCGATCGCTGCTCCGGCTCGCCACCCCCCACACCGTGGACACCGCCGCCTGGAAGCCGCAGCGTTGCACCATCTCGGCGTGCTCGGGCAGGTAGTCCTCACCGGGCCGGCCATTGGGGTAGGCGAAGAAGCGGATCTCCTTGCGCAACAGGCCCTCCAACGCCCGCTTGCCGTCGGCGATCTCCGCCTCCGCCGTGGCCGCGTCGAGCTTGGCCAGGATGGGATGGCTCACGGTGTGCCCGCCGATCTCCATGCCCTGACGTTCCAGCTGGATCAGTTGGCCCTTGCTCAGCATGAGGTCGGTGGGCATGTCGTCGGCCAGGCCGCCGAGCAGGTCGGCCAGGCGTTGGCGCAGGGCGGGGTCGAGGTGCTTGATGCGGCGGATGATGGCCTCGGCCGCGCGCCGCCGGTCGGCCAGGCTGGTGAGGGGGTGGTCACCGAGATCGATACCGAACTCATTCAGGTGCAGGCGCTCGCCGGGGAGGCGCCGCAGGGCCTCGATCACCGTGTCGTTCCACATGCGTCCGCCGTCGAGAAAGCCGCTGGTGACGAAGCAGGTGGCGGGCAGGTCGAAGTCGCGCAGCACCGGCATGGCATTGTGCAGGTTGTCGGCATAGCCGTCGTCGAAGGTGATGCAGGCGGCACGCCGGGGCAGCCTGCCGTTGTCCATGCGTGCCAGGGCCTCGTCCAGCGGCAGGACGTTGAAGTAGCGGGCGAGGAGGGCCATCTGCCAGCGGAAGGTGGCCACGTCGGGTTCGCTGGGCATCATCTCGTCGGGCTGGTCGAGGACCCGGTGGAAGATGAGGATCAGGCACTTGCGCTCCGCCGGCCTGCCGCTGAAGCGGTCGATGGCGCGTGCCAGGGAGGTGCAGAGGGTACGCTGCAGTGGGCCGAGACTGTCCCTTCGCTGGATCTGAGCGGCCGTGTCGTGATGGGGCGGGCGGTGGCCCGGCAGTGCGTGTCCGGTATGCATGTTGTCGCTGTCATCCTTGCTCGATGGCGCTTGAGCGCCGGATTTTAGCCTGAATCGACAGGTCGGTGCTGAGGAGCCTGTCGGGCCGGGCAATAATCCACGCTCCCGTCACGCCCGCTCCGATTACTCAAACCGACAGATTATTCGGGTGAGGGCGGGGGCAGGATGGAGACGCCGATCAACTCGCGCAGGAAGGTGACCACGGCGTCGCCCCAGATATCGTTGTGGTTGGGGATCAGGTCGTCGTCGACGCGGATGTTGAGGTAGGGATTGAAGGGGTGGGTCTTGCCCTGGTGCTCCAGCGTCGCGCTGCTGAAGCGCAGCCGACCGTTGGCCTGCTGGCCGGACCAGAGGTCGCGGAGTCGCTGCGGATCGAGGCCGGGGTCGTCGCTGGCGGGCGTCTCCCCGGCGAGGGCCTCCAGGCGGTGGGTGACGAAGGGCAGGAAGTGGCCGATGGCCTGGCGGTCGGCGGAGCCCTCGGCCACCCGCAGGGGCCGGCGGGCGTAGCGGCCGGTGGCCGGGTCGCGGACGCAGTCGAAGCGCGCCAGGTCGCCGTGGGTCTCGAACAGGGTGGAGAAGAAGCGCCCGGCGGGAAAGGCCCAGGCGGTGGCCAGGTCGTCCTCGGAGGTCAGCACCACCAGCCGTGGAACCTGCACCGGGGCATAGTTGCGGCAACCCTGCTGACCGATGTCGTACAGGGTGGCATAGCGCAGGGCCTCGAAGGCGGGGTTGATCAGTACCACCAGGTCGCCGAAGCCGCCGGCGGCACCCTGGAAGGTGACGCCTCGGCGGCTGTTGTAATAGCGGTCCACCAGGATCTGCTGGAGGGCACTGAAGGTCACCGCGCCACCGAAGCTGTGGCCGATGAGCACCAGGCGACTGGCCGGGCCGCCCGGCAGGTCCATGCCGGCCTTGACGTTGACGATCTCCTCCAGTTTCAGAAACACCTCGGCGGTGCCCTGGCCGCCCACGTCGTGGGCGGTGTTCTTGCGTTCCCAGAAGGTCAGGTCGTTGACGTAGGGGATGGTGATGGAGTCGCCGCGCCAGCCCAGGTAGACCCCCAGCACCCGGCGTGGCCGCGGGTTGCTGGCCGACTCCGTGCGCGACAGGCGTTGCAGCAATTGGCGAAATCTACGGATGTTGTCGTCGCCGGGCGCCGCGCCGTGGTGCCAGCCGTGGACGAAGGTGACGAGGAGGACGTCGTTGTCTCCGGCAATGGGGTAGTAGTGATCGAGCACGGCCTGGAATTGGGCGCGGTCCCGCAACTGGCCCTGGTCGTCGAATTCGACGAAGGCCAGGTCGTATTCCTCGGCCGGGTCGCCGGCGTGGTGCTGCAGCGCGGCGTCGGCACAGTCGCCGGCCTGGCGGAACTCGCACACCGCCGCGTGCTGGCTGCGCAGCATGTCGTTGCTGGCACAGCCACTCACCACGAGGGCGGAGAACAGGAGGACGAGGACGAAGATCGGACGGTCGATGTAACGTGCTGTCATGGCGCTGCCTCTTTGCGACGCGCTGGGTGGCGCGAGCGGTTCAGTTGGTGGGGGGTGTCTCGTCCCGCGCCATCACCTGCAGTTGGCTCAGGGGGCGTGCCTGGTCGTCGAGCAGTTGCGCGTGCAGCCGGTCGCCGGCGACGAAGCGTTGTACGCCGGCGGGGGTGCCGGTGAAGATCAGGTCGCCGCGTTGCAGGGTGAAGATGGTGGAGAGGTAGGCGATGAGCCGGTCGACGGCGAAGAGCATGTCGGCGGTGTGGGCCCGTTGCCGGGTTTCGCCATTGACACTCAACTGCAGCTGCAGGCGGCCGGGGTCGGCGATGTGTGCGGCGGGGACGAATTCGGCCAGCGGGGCGAAGGTGTCGTAGCCCTTGGCCACGGCCCAGGGCAGGCCGAGTCGGCGGGCGGTGCTCTGCAGGTCGCGCGCGGTGACGTCGATGCCGACGGCGTAGCCGGCGACGTGCTCGAGGGCCGTCTGGCGCGGGATGTATCTGCCGCCACGCGCGAGGACGAGCACCAGCTCGACCTCGTGGTGCACGTCCTGGCTGGCCCGCGGCAGGACCACCGTGTCGCCGTCGTGCACCACGCTGGA
>JANTGX010000283.1 GCA_024762755.1 Gammaproteobacteria bacterium | reverse complement strand
AGCGAAGCGCACCCGCGGCTCGGGCGAGAGCCGCGCGGCCTGGTCCAGCACCAGCAGGGTGTGGATGCCGGTGTCGATCTCGGGATGGTGCTCCGAGGGCTGCGGCACGCCGAACAGGGCGTCGATCTCCGGAAACAGCACGCGCAGGGCGCCGCAGGCGCGCAACACCTCGAAGAAGGGCGAGGGCCGCTCCTCCTGCAGGGCCTTGTGGGTCTCGGCCCAGACCCGTTCGGGCACCAGCGCATCCACCTCGCCCGCCTCGACCATCTCTCGCATCAGGGCCAGGGTCTCCTCGGCGACACGGAAACCAAAGGGGGCGAAACGGGCGGCGAAACGCGCCACGCGCAGGATGCGCACCGGGTCCTCGTTGAAGGCGGGGGAGACGTGGCGCAGCAGCCGGGCCTCGAGATCGCGCAGGCCGCCGAAGGGGTCGATGAGTTCGCCCTCCGGGGTCTCGGCGATGGCATTGATGGTCAGATCACGGCGGCGCAGGTCCTCCTCCAGGGTGACATCCGGCGCGGCGTGCACGACGAAGCCGTGATAGCCCGGCGCGGTCTTGCGCTCGGTGCGCGCGAGGGCGTACTCCTCTTGCGTTTCGGGATGCAGGAACACGGGGAAGTCCTTGCCCACCTGACGGAAGCCGCGCGCCTGCATCTCCTCCGGGGTGGCGCCCACCACCACCCAGTCGCGCTCTTTGGGGGTCAGGCCCAGCAGCTTGTCGCGCACGGCCCCGCCCACCAGGTAGATCTTCGGCTCTTCGGCCATGCTCGTTCCCCTTGAATCGTCCGATTGGCGGCCGTGCCGCGTCGCGCTGCGTGCCGGACGCTACCGCGCCGCGGCGACAATGGCTAAACTGCCGCCTTTTCGCAGCATGAGACACAACGATGAAAGACAACGACAGCCTGTTCTACGTGGCCGACAGCCCCATCCACGGCAAGGGCCTGTTCGCCGCCCGCGACATCCCCAAGGACACCCTGCTCGGCGTGGTGCAGGGGGTGCCGGCGAAACGCAACGGGCCCTATGTGTTGTGGTTGGCCGATGGCCGCGGCATCCGCGTGCAGTGCGACCTGCGTTTCATCAATCATAGCGACAAGCCCAATGCCGCCTATTTCGATACCCTGGAGGTCATGACCCTGCGCCGCATCCGCCGTGGCGAGGAGATCACGCACGATTATGGCGAGGATTTTCAGCCCTGAGGATGAGCCGGTACTCGTCGCGCCGAGCCGCGCGGCGCAGGTAGGACAGGCGGTGATTGCGTTCGAGCAGGCCGAGGTAGCCCGGTACCACCGCCTCCACCGCTTTCGGCGTGATGCCGAAGATCTCTGGAAAGCGCGATTTGCACAGGCTGTTGCACTGCAGGGAGCGGTAGTTGTCGCGGGTGAAGGGCCTGCCCGGCAGATGCTCCATGAAGCCGGCCATGAGGCGTGAGGCCCGCGGGCCGAGGGGCAGCAGGTGGCGCCGATGACCGCCCACCTGCATCACATAGTCGACGATCTGTCGCAGGCTATAGGCGCGCGGGCCGCACAGCTCGAAACCCCGCCCCACACTGTCGGCCAAGTCGAGCGCCCGCACCATCGCCTCGGCCACGTCACCCACGTAGACCGGGGCGAAGCGTGCCTCGGGGCAGGCCAGGGGGAAGACCCCCGGTGAGAGCCTCAACAGGCGGTCGAAGCGATTGAAGAAGTCGTCCTCCGGACCGAAGATCACCGAGGGCCGAAACACCGTCGCCTGCAGCTCCTCGGCGGCCAGCACCTGGCGCTCGCCCTCGCCCTTGCTCTGCAGATAGCGACTCGGCGGGTCGTCCATGTCGGCCTTCAGCGCGCTCATGTGCAGCAGGCGCTGTACCCCCGCCTGGCGGCAGGCGGCGACGATACGTTGCGGCAAGGCCACGTGCACGGCCTCGAAATCGCCACGTCGGCGCTCGTTGAGGATGCCGGCCAGATTGACCACCGCGTCCGCCCCGGCGAAGCGCTCGGCCAGCGCCTCCGTCTCCATGGCGGTCTGTAACAGACGCACCCCCGGCAAGACCTTGAGTTCGTGGAAGGCGTATTCGCGCCGGGTCAGTACATCGACCCGCTCCCCGGCACGCACCAGCCGTGCGGCGAGGTGCAGGCCGACGAAGCCACTACCACCGACCACGCAGATGCGCCGCGGCCGGGAGACCAGATGTGCGGAAACCATGGGGTACCTCCTTCGCTTGCAGGCCCGCATTGTAAGCGGCCGCAGTGCCCGGTCAAGGCGCCGCGTACGCGTTATACTCAGACTCCCGCAAGTACCCCAGCCCGCGCCTGCGACATGCCCGTGGGCACACGCACCGGTCACGGCCGGCAATCGGAACCCGAAGGAGACAGCCTTGGCCTACGTCAGCATCGATCCCACCAGCGGCGAACGTCTACGCGAATACCCCACCTGGAGCACGGCGCAGCGCGAGGCGGCCCTGGCCGCGGTGGAGGCCGCCCGTACGGCCTGGGCGGCCACGCCGATGGCCCAGCGCAGCGTCCACCTGCGCGCCCTCGGTGAGCTGATCCGTGAACGCCGTGAGGCCCTCGCCGAGCTGATGACCCGCGAGATGGGCAAGCTGGCGGCAGAGGCCCGCGCCGAGGTCGACAAGTGCGCCCTGGTCTGCGACTACTACGCCGAGCACGGCCCCGCCTTCCTCGCCGACGAAGAGATCCCCAGCGACGCCAGACGCAGCCTGGTGGCCTACCAGCCGCTGGGTACGGTGCTCGCCGTGATGCCCTGGAACTTCCCCCTCTGGCAGGTATTCCGTTTCCTCGCCCCGGCGCTGATGGCAGGCAACTGCGGCCTGCTCAAACACGCCTCCAACGTGCCCGGCTGCGCCCTGGCCATCGAGGAACTGGTGCGCGACGCCGGTCTGCCGGCGGACGTCTTCCGCAGCCTGCTGATCCCCGCCAGCGAGGTGGCCGAGGTGATCCGCGACCCGCGCGTGCACGCCGTCACCCTCACCGGCAGCGAGCCGGCCGGGCGCCAGGTGGCCGCCACGGCCGGCGAGGCGATCAAGAAGAGCGTGCTGGAACTGGGTGGCTCCGACGCCTTCGTCGTGCTGGAAGACGCCGACCTCGCGCACACCGTGCCGCAGGCGGTGGCCTCGCGCTTCCTCAACTGCGGCCAGAGCTGCATCGCCGCCAAGCGCTTCATCGTCGTCGAGTCCATCGCCGACGACTTCGTCGCCCGTTTCAAGCGCGCGGTGGAGGCCCTGCGCCCCGGCGATCCTCGCGAGCCCACCACCACCCTCGCCCCCATGGCCCGCCACGACCTGCGCGACGAACTCCACCAGCAGGTGCTGAAGAC
>JANTGX010000282.1 GCA_024762755.1 Gammaproteobacteria bacterium | reverse complement strand
ATTGGAGTCCCTTTCATCGAGGTCATTCGCCAAGTGCTGCGGAAAGGCTGCGATCTGGTGATCAAGACACCGGAGGACCCCGGCTGGCTCGACCGCCTGTTCGGCAGCGACGATCTGCATCTGCTGCGCAAATGTCCGTGTCCGGTGTGGATGATCAAGCCCCGTTCGTCCGGCCCCTTCGACTGCATCGTAGCGGCCGTGGACGTGGATGACAGCTATCCGTCCGAGGAGGTCGAGGGCCGCCAGGCATTGAACCGGCAGGTGATGGAGATGGCG
The DNA here is from genome assembly GCA_024762755.1 of Gammaproteobacteria bacterium. GTDB lineage: Bacteria > Pseudomonadota > Gammaproteobacteria > SZUA-152 > SZUA-152 > JANTGX01. The sequence goes on along the minus strand of JANTGX010000282.1, from coordinate 3,073 downwards.
ACGTCCCTCGCCTTGTCGGAATTCGCCGAACTGCACGTCGTGCACGCTTGGGAGGCCATCGGGGAAGGGGCCATGCGCAATGGCTTCATGAGCACGGAGGAGGAAAGGGTCGAGGCCTATGTGCAGGCGGTCGAACGCCACCATCTGAACAATCTGGATGCCGTCATGCGGGAGACGACTGACCGGCTGGGTCCGGAAGCCACCCGTTATCTGAAGCCGCATACCCACCTGGTGAAGGGTTGGGCACGCAAGGAGATTCCAGCCCTGATAAGGGAATTCGGGGCGGATCTGGTGGTAATGGGCACCGTGGCCCGCACCGGCATCAGGGGCCTGCTGATGGGAAACACGGCGGAAATGATCCTGACCCAGATCGATTGCTCGGTGCTCGCCGCCAAACCGCCGGGGTTTGTGTCGCCGGTCACCTTGGAATCCTGATACCCCGGAGCCGGCAAGCCCGTGTGCTCTTTAACCTAGAATCCTCAGTTGGAGGGCCGACAGAGTGTGTGCGGCGTGATGTCTGGCAAGGCTTAACGAAGCAGAATGGTCGTTTTGTTGCAACGAGTTATAACGCCACCGCGTGCCGCGCCGGGCGGCGCATGCTCTGGTGGTCGTATGGGTAGCCTGCTGTTCTGCGAGCTTCGGTGGGGAAATTCTCCAATCTCGTCGATGCGTGCATGACAAAATTCTTCTCGGAGAATGGAGTCGATAAATTCTGAGGAAAATACCAGGGTAAACGGTGCGACGGGGTCATTGAGAATCATCAATGAAAGAACCTTCCCCGCACGCCCTGCGAGCGCGAGGGCGCGGGGAAGGTGTTCCCTCAACGGTTCACCAGCGCAAACATCAACGAATATGCCCCGGCTCGTCCCGCTCCAGGTAGGCCTCTTCCTCGGCGGACAGCTCGATCTCGTCGAAGCCGGTGACCATCGGCATCAGGTGCTCCTTGAAGGAATGCCCGGTGGTGAGCAGGTAGACGTGGATGATGACGAATACGGCGATGGCGAAGGCCACGGCGGTGTGGATCAGGGCCACCCCCTGCAGCAGTTGGACCGCGCCGGGGATGGTGGACCAACTGAAGTAGAACAGGTAGGCCAGGCCGGAGATCCAGATGGCCGGGAACAGCACCAGCTTGAGCCCCAGGTAGGACAGGGCCTGCAGCGGATTGTGCTTGCGCCAGTAGGCCTTGTGGTAAGGATGGCGCTCGCCCTTGAAGATACCCCAGGCGTAGTAGCGGGCCACCTGCAACAGGCCCCGGGAGGTGGGCACGTAGTGCTTCCAGGTGCCGGTGGTGAAATGCCAGAAAATGGCGAAGATCCACAGCAGCACCAGGGTCAGGGCCGCCACGGTGTGTACGTTCACCGCGGTGCCGAAGGCCAGCAGGTGATGAAAGCCGTGCAGGCCGAAGCCGGTGAACAGCAGGGTGGCGACCAGGGCCATCTGGGACCAGTGCCAGAACCGCTCGAAGCGGCTGAAGATCATGACGCGGCGGGTGCTCATCAGTGCTGCCCTCCCTTGTTGGCAAGTTTGCGGATCAGGCCGTGCCCGAGCACGCCCAGCAGGGTGCCGGCGATGGCCAGCAGGCCGATGATGTCGAGCCAGTTGTTGCGGTCGCGACCCGGCAGGTAGACCCCCTCGACGTTTTGTAACCGGCCTTCATCGGCATGGCAATCGGCGCAGTCCAGGGCCTGTTCCTTGGGGGCCACCATGTGGTTGGCCGGCCAATACGAGTAGGTATCGATGAAGTCGAACTCGCCGCTGTAGGGGATGTCGTTCTTCGCCATGCCGGCCTTGATGGCGCGGCCGAAATCGTAGTTGCCCCAGAAGGCGTCTTTGTCGTCGGCCCACAGGTGCATGTAGACCAGGGTGTCGTTGCCCTTGTCGTAGGGCTGGATGGTGTGCATGCGCTTGAAGGGGGTGATGCGCGACCGGGGGTCGTCCGCCGCGCCTTGCACATGGTTGATGTCCACGGGCCGGGCCGGATCGAATTTCGTATCAATGGTGGTGTAGTCCATCTTGCCGTTGGACCACAGATATTCGGGCACCAGGTTTTCCGCATACTTGAAATTGCCCTTGATGGATTTGTAGGTATGGCGGGGCTCGCCATTGCCCTGGACGTAGCCTTCCTCGCGGTAGCCCTCGCCGTTTTTCAGCTTGCCGGCGGTACGCCAGTCCCAATCCACCTTGGTGGCCACGCCGCCCCGGGCGACGCTGGGGATGTGGCAGGTCTCGCAGGCGATGCGCACGGTATGGCTGTTGAGCCGGTAGCCCTTCAGGTTGAGGGGGTGGGGCTGCTGGCCGTGGCAGCTGGCGCAGCCGGCGGTCTGGCGTGGCATGCCGGGCTTGACCGGCTCATGCTCGGCGGCGGCCTCCATGCTATAGCGGCTGCCGGTCCACTGGTGGCCTTCGCCCACGTGGCAGATCACGCAGGAGAAGTTCTCGCCGTCCTCGGACATGTGCACGTCCACGTCCCGCGGCGGATGGAACAGTACCGAGGACAGGTCGCCGTGTTTCACGTTGTCGCCGCCGCCGCCATAGAAATGGCAGGCGCCGCAGTTGTTGCGCCCCGGCAGCTCGACGCTCTGGGCCACCCGGGTCAGGTCGATAACCGGCTTGCCCTCGAACATCACCGCGCAGGCCTTGTTGCCCTTGCTGGGCGGCATCTTGTAGTAGGTGCCGGTGGACTCATGGCAGATCAGACAGTCGATGTTCTCCTCGTTGGAGAAATCGTAGGTCTTGATGTCGGTCATGCCGTAGCCGGCGTGGCACTGGGCGCACATGCCTTCGTTGCCCCGGGCATTGGTGCAGAAGTTGTTGACCAGCACGCCCTTGCCCAGCTTCTGGCCGGTGTCGGGGCTGGTGTAGCTCCAGGTCCAGTGCTTGTTCTGCTTGAACTGGTGACCGGCGGTGTTATGGCACTGCAGGCAGGCCTTGGTGACCTCGGGACCGCTGGCGAAGGGGCCTTGCAGTTCCTTGAGCTGGGAATGGTCGGTGGTGGACTTGCTCTCGTCCTTCTTGACCAGGCTGGTGACCGACTTGTCCACCGGACGTTTCTTGGACATCTCCTTGTATTCGT
>JANTGX010000281.1 GCA_024762755.1 Gammaproteobacteria bacterium | reverse complement strand
AGATGCCGCCCAGGGCGCCCACGGCGAAGGTGAGCACGTTGAGTACCTTGCCCAGCACCTCCAGCATCTGTTGCTGGGTGGTGATGGTGAAGTCCTCGCGGCCGTGGCGGGCGGTGAGGATGCGTTTGATGCCGGCCACCACCTCGTCCACGTCGCTGCCCTCGGCATAGAGCAGGTCGATCTCCATCAGGCCCTCGCGGTCGAACAGGCCGAGGGCGCGGGTGGCGGGGATGTACACGGCATCGTCCAGGTCCATGCCCAGCACCTCGCCCTTGCTCGCCAGCACGCCGATCACCCGATAGCGGTTGCCGCCGATGCGGATGTACTTACCGAGGGGGCTGGCATCACCGAACAGCTCGTGGTGCAGCTTGCTGCCCAGCACGACGAAGGGGCGCGGCGCCCGCGGGTCGTCGGCGGGCAGGAAACGGCCCAGGCGCACGGCCATGGAAAAGGCCTCGGGCATCTCATGGCCGGTGCCCAGGACCATGGTGCGCCGGCGCCGGTTGCCTGCTTCGGCCTCGGCATTGCCCCACACGCCGGGCACCACGGCGCGGGTGTGCGGCACCCGGCGCAGGGCCTCGGCGTCCTCGATGGTCAGGGGACGTACACTGCCGAGGATGCCCAGGGGTGTGCCCATGGTCATGGTCTTGCCGGGGTTGACCGCCACCAGGTTGGTGCCGAACTGGGTGAACTCGGCCAGCACGAAGCGGTGGATGCCCTCGCCGATGGAGGTCAGCAGCACCACCGCGGCGATGCCCACACTGATGCCGAGGATGGTCAGCGCGCTGCGCAGGCGGTTGGCGACGATGGCGGAGAAGGACAGCCGGGCGAGGTCACGGGTATACATGTCTCAGCGCCTCGCCAGGGCCTGCACCGGGTCCAGCCTCGCTGCGCGCCGCGCCGGCAGCAGGGCGAACAGCAGGCCGGTGGCCAAGGCCACGCCGATGGCCGAGACATAGGCCCAGGGTGGCGCGCCCATGGGCAGGGCGGGATAGAGGTGGCCGATGAAGCGGTTGCCCAGCACGCCCACCGCCACGCCCAGCAGGGCGCCGAACAGGGACAGCAGCCCCGCCTCGACGAGGAACAGGACGACGATCTGCCGCGCCGGCGCGCCCAGGGCCTTGAGCAGGCCGATCTCGGTGGTGCGCTGGGCCACCGCCACCAGCATCACGTTCATGATCAGGATGCCGGCCACGCCGAGGCTGATGGCGGCGATGCCGGCCACGGTCAGGGTCAGCGCCTGCAGGATCTCGTCGAAGGTGGAGAGCACGGCGTCCTGGGTGATGACGGTGACGTCCTCCTCGCCCTGGTGACGTTTGCGGATGGTCTGGCGGACGTGCTCGATCACCGCCGGGATCATGCTGCGCTCGCGCACCTCGATGAGGATGCGGAACAGGCTGTTGGTGTCGAACAGCTCCATGGCGGTGGCCACCGGGACGATCACCACCTCCTCCACGTCCATGCCCAGGGAGCGCCCCTCGGAGGCCAGCACGCCGATGACGCGGAAGCGCCGCTCGCCGATGCGCACGCTGCGCCCCAGCGCCGGCTGGTTGCCGAACAGCTCGCGCTTGACCTTGATCCCCAGCACCGCCACCGGGCTGCCGCGTTCGGGATCACCCGGCGGCAGGAAACGGCCCTGGGCCAGTTCCCAGTGGCGGATGGCGAGCAGCGGGGCGGTGGAGCCGAGCAGGGGGACCTCGCGCGCCAGGCTGCCGTGGGAGACCTCGGCCTCGCCCACCACCAGGGGCGCCACGCGGCGGATGCGGCTGGAGCGGGCCAGGGCCTGCATGTCGCCCAGGGTGAGGTCGCGGGTGGTCTCGCCGAACATGTTGGCCGGGTTGCCGCCGCTGGTCTCGGAGCGCCCGGGGAGGACGATCACCAGGTTGGTGCCGAGGGAGGCGAACTCGTTCATGACATAGCGCCGCGCGGCCTCGCCGAGACCGGTGAGCACGATCACCGAGGCCACGCCGATGGCCATGGCCAGCAGCATCAGGGCGGTGCGGCCACGGTAGCCGGCGAGGGCGCCGAGGGCGTAGCGGGCGGCGTCCTGGCTGCGCATGGCGTCAGGCCGGGGTCTGGTCGGAGACGATGGCGCCGTCCAGCATGTGCAATTGGCGTCGCGCGCGGCCGCCCAGTTCCGGGTCGTGGGTCACCACCAGCAGGGTGATGCCGTCGCCGCTGAGCCCTTCGAGGATCTTCACCACCTCGCGGCCGGAGGCGCGGTCCAGGTTGCCCGTGGGTTCGTCGGCCAGCAGCAGTCGCGGCCCCATCACCGTGGCGCGGGCGATGGCCACGCGCTGGCGCTGGCCGCCGGAGAGCTGGTCCGGGCGGTGGCTGGCGCGCTGGGACAGGCCCATGGCCGCCAGGGCCTGGTCCACCCGTCGGCGGCGCTCGGCCGGCGCCACCCCCGCCAGCACCATGGGCAGTTCCACGTTCTCCGCTGCCGTCAGGCGCGGCACCAGGTGGAAGAACTGGAATACGAAACCGATGTGCTCGCGGCGCACGCGGGCCTGCTCCTCGTCGCTGAGGGTGGTGACGTCGCGCCCCTCCAGCAGGTAACGGCCGCTGGTGGGACGGTCGAGCAGGCCCAGCAGATTGAGCAGGGTCGACTTGCCCGAGCCCGAGGGGCCCATGATGGAGAGGTACTCGCCGGCGTCGATGTGCAGATTGATGTCACGCAGGGCATGCACCTGCTGGTCGCCCACCTGGAACACCCGCTGGATGTTCTCCAGACGAATCATCGTGTGGCCTGTTCGACGGTCACGTGCGCGCCGGCCTTCACGCCTTCGCGGTCGATGCTGGTGACGATCTGTTCGCCCTCGTGCAGGCCTTGGGTGATTTCGGTCCATTCCCAGTTGCTCAGGCCCATCTTGACCTCGCGCGCCTCGAGGGTCTGCGTCGCGGGGTCGTACACCAACACCCGCTTGCCCTCGATGAGGGCATCGGTGGGCACGCGCAACACACCATCGCGGGTCTGCAGCACGATCTCCAGGTCGGCGCTGTAGCCCGTCAGCATCTCGCGGTAGTCGGCCGGATCGGCGAAATCGGCCTCCACCTCCACCGTGCGCGCCTGCTTCTCCACCGCCAGCACGTAGGGCGCGATGCGTCGCACCCGGCCCGGGAAGTGCTTGCCGGGAAAGGCATCCAGGCTGATGCGCGCGGTCTGCCCCACCTGCACCTTGGGCGCATCCACCTCGTCAATGGGGGCGGAGACGTAGAGGCAGGTATTGTCGATGAGGTCCACCGCCGGCGGCGTGGCGATGCCCGGCGGCGAGGGCGTGAGGTATTCGTACAGTTCGCCGTTGATCTCCGCCACCGTGCCGGCGAAGGGGGCGCGCAGGATGGTGCGTTCGAGGTTG
>JANTGX010000280.1 GCA_024762755.1 Gammaproteobacteria bacterium | reverse complement strand
CATCCCTTATGCCGGCCCCTTGCCGCCGGCCATTGCTGTCCAAATCCACCCGAGACCATCGTCGGCACTGGCGATTCTCAGCCAGCCCGATATAATCCCCGCCAAAATATAGGGGATGGCCATGGACCGTCCCTGCCCGCCCCCTCCCTTACCCAAGAGTCGAACTGCATGAGAGCCAACATCCTGTATCAGGACGACGAGCACATGGTGCTCACCTTTTCCGATTTGGTCACCGGCGAGGGCATACAATCGAATCAGATGATCGTCATCCAGGAGGGCCATTCGGCCATCTTCGACCCCGGCGGCGACCTCACCTACATGCCCCTGTCCATGGCCGTGGCCAAGTACGTCAAGGTCAAAGACGTGGACTATATCCTGGCCTCGCACCAGGACCCCGACATCATCTCGTCGCTGGACAAATGGCTCATGTACAGCGAGGCGAAGATCGTCATCTCACGCCTGTGGGAGCGCTTCGTGCCTCACCTGGTGCCCGGCTACATGAAGGAAAAGGCCGAGGGTCGCATGATCTCCATCCCCGACGCCGGGATGGACATCCCCCTGGCCCATTCGGTGATCAAGGCGGTGCCGGCCCACTTCCTCCATTCCGTCGGCAACTTCCACTTCTACGACCCCGTTAGCCGGATCCTCTTCACCGGCGACGTGGGTGCCTCACTGGTGGACGATGCCCCGGAACGGCCGGTGCAGGACTTCAAGCGCCATATCCCCAAGATGGAGGGCTTTCACCGCCGCTACATGGTCTCCAACAAGGCCTGCCGGCTGTGGGTACAGATGGTGCGCCAGATGGAGGTGGATATGATCGTGCCACAGCACGGCCGACCCTTCGTCGGTGAGGCCATGATCGGCCGTTTCCTCGACTGGTTCGAAGAGCTCGAATGCGGCGTCGACCTGCTCAGCGCAGACGACTACGCCCTGCCCTGATCCCGCGGCTCGGCCAATAACTCGCGCAGACCGGCCAGCGAATCCACTGGCGGCAGGCAGCGGTCTTCGCGGCACAGCCAGGCCCGGCTGCGTCCATCCGGCGGCGCGCTATAGCCGGCCAGCACGCCGGGCGGCGTGGCCCCGTTGGGGATGGCCAGGACCAGGCGATGGGGCGCGTACTCCCGGCCCAGTGCCGCGGTCCAGGCGTCCAATGCCTCGACCGGGCCACGGATGACCACCACGTCCGTGGGCTGCAGCCATGCCTGCAGGGCGTGCAACATGGCGTTGTGTCCGTGCGGCAGGCTTTCCATGTCTCCCCAGGCCGCGCCCAGGGCATCCTCCGCCTCGGCCAGGTAACGTCCGTTGCCCAGCAGATAACCCAGTTGCAGGAGTACCTGCGCCGCCACACCATTGCCCGAGGGCATGGCGTCGTCGGCCCACACGGCCGGGCGCTGGATCAGTGCCTCGTGGTCGTCGGCGGTGAAGAAGAAGCCGCCGGCCTCGGTGCGGAAGTGGCCCAGCAACACCTCCATCAGCTCGAGGATCCACTGCAGATCCTCGTCCCGCCAGCGCGCCTGCAGCAAGGCGAGAAGGCCATCGGCGAGAAACGCATAGTCGTCGAGATAGGCCGGCAGATGGGCCCGACCGTCTTTCGCCGTGGCCAACAGGCGGCCATTGCGCCACAGGGTCTTACGCAGGTGAGCCAAGGCGCGCTCGGCGCTGGCGATGAAGTCCGGCCGGCCCAGACGCAGACCGGCCACCGCCATGCCGCGGATCATCAGGCCATTCCAGCTGGTGAGGATCTTTTCGTCGCGACCCGGCCGGACCCGCTCCGCGCGTGCTGCCAGCAGCTTCTCGCGCGCCGCCTCCAGGTGCGCCTCGGCCTCGGTCTCGTCGAGGCCGAGTTCAGCGGCCACCTCGGCCAGCGGCCGACGCTGCCGCAGGTGCCAGCGGCCTTCGAAATTGGCCGGGCCATCCAGGCCATAGAAAGGGGCGACGACGGCATATTCCGCCGTCGTCAGCCGCTCGCGCACCTCTGCCGGCGTCCACACATAGAAGCGTCCCTCCTCCCCCTCCGAGTCGGCGTCCAGGGCCGAGTAGTAGCCACCCTCGGCTGACTGCATCTCGCGCATCACCCACTCGGCGGTCTGCTCCGCGACACGGCGAAGCCCGGTGTCGCCGGTGGCACACGCGGCTTCGGCATACAGTGCCAGCAGGGGGCCATTGTCGTAGAGCATCTTCTCGAAATGGGGGATCTGCCAGTCGTTGTCCACCGCATAGCGGCAGAAGCCGCCGCCGAGCTGGTCGAAGATGCCGCCGGCGGCCATGGCCTGCAGGGTCTGGGTGGCCATCTGCAGGGCCTCGGTATCCGCCTCGCCCGCTGCCCGGCTGGCCGACCAATGGTGCATCAGGCGCTCGAGATGGGTGGGATGGGGGAACTTGGGGGCGTCACCGAAGCCGCCCGCCTCGGCATCGAAACTAGCGCCCAGCTGACGCCGCGCCTCGGCCAGGGGTTCGGGCCCCAGACCCGCACTAGGCACACTCCCCCGCCCTTGGGCGACACTCTCGAGATAGTCGCGCAGGCGTCGATTCTGTGCACGCACGTCCTCCCGGCGCTCGTTATAGAAGGTATGTACCGCCTTCAGCAGGTCACGGAAGGCCGGTAGGCCGTGCCTTGCCTGGAGGGGGAAATAGGTACCGGCGAAGAAGGGGGCGAGATCGTCGGGGGCGAGGAACACCGTCAACGGCCAACCACCGCCGCGCCGGTTGAGCAATTGATGCGCGCTCTGGTAGATCTTGTCCAGGTCGGGCCGCTCCTCACGGTCCACCTTGATGTTGACGAACAAGCGGTTCATCTCCGCGGCGGTCGCCGCATCCTCGAAGGACTCATGGGCCATCACATGGCACCAATGGCAGGCCGAGTAACCGATGGAGAGCAGGATCGGCCGGTCCTCCTCGCGCGCCCGCCGCAGGGCCTCTTCGCCCCAGGGGTACCATTCGACGGGGTTGTCTGCATGCTGCTGCAGATAGGGGCTGGTCTCTGCCTTCAGGCGGTGGGCGGCGGGCGTGGTCATGGCGGATTCCCAATAATTGGCGAGCACTTCAGTCAAGTATAACAAGGCGTCAGACGAGCCCCAGCAGAATTCAGCGGCGGTTCATCGTTTTGGGCGTCTACTCGACCCATGGTTTGCCAGGGCTGGGCCAGGGTAGTTTCTATATCTTGATAAAGATATCCGATGCCCACGCTCTGGAAAGGCACCTTCGATGGACTATGCTAGGAGTCTGTCGGGTTTAGGCGATCGCCGCGAGGGAAAGCCATTTTTGGATCAGATTTTTCGATCGTTTGAGGCGAATAGCCGTAGCTATTCAACGAAAAGGATCGGAAAAGCTGGCCGAAATGGATTTTCCGCAGCAGATCAGCCCTAAATCC
>JANTGX010000279.1 GCA_024762755.1 Gammaproteobacteria bacterium | reverse complement strand
CCCTGGCGGTACGGCTGGCGATCGCCAACCCGCAGGACCGGCTGCACCCCGGCCAGTTCGTCACCGCCAGCATCCAGACGGGTGACAGCGGGCAGACCGGCATGATCCTGCCGCTGGATGCGGTGCTGCGCAGCCCCGACGGCGACTGGCAGGTGTTTATCGAACACGAACCTGGTGAATTCGAGCCCAGGGAGGTGGAGATCGTGCGCAAGTTCCCCGGTCGGGTACAGGTCGAGGGCCTGGCGCCCGGCACCCGCGTGGTCACCCACGGCGCCTTCTTTGTCCAGTCCGAGTTGGCCAAGTCCGGCTTCGCCGTCCACAACCACTAGGGGACCTCTGAAAAATTCAGAGGTTCGGCAGTACAGGGATGTACTGCCAAAACCAGTCGCTGAAAGCGATTGATTTTGAAGCAAGGCGAAAATCACATTTTCGCCGCAGCGTGCCCTGAGAAGTCCAGGATGGACTTATTCAGAGCTTCCCCAGGAGAGACCGTCATGTTGAACCGTCTGATCGACTGGTCGGTGGCCAACCGGCTGCTGGTGGTGCTGGCCCTGCTGGGCCTGCTCGGCGCGGCCGCCGCGCTGATCCCCCGGCTCAATCTCGATGCCTTCCCGGATGTCACCAACATCCAGGTGCAGATCAATACCGAGGCCCAGGGCCTGGCCGCCGAAGAGGTGGAGCAGATCATCACCTACCCCATCGAGGCGGTGATGTACGCCCTGCCCGACGTCGAGGAGGTGCGTTCCATCTCCAAGACCGGGCTGTCGGTGATCACCGTGGTGTTCAGGGAAGGCACCGACATCTACTTCGCCCGCCAGCTGGTGTTCGAACGCCTTCAGGATGCGCGCGAGCAGATCCCTGCCGGCGTCGGCACCCCGGAGATGGGACCCAACACCTCCGGCCTGGGTCAGGTCTACCAGTACATCCTGCGTGCCGATGACCCGAAGAAATACGATGCCATCGCGCTGCGCAGTCTCAACGACTGGGTGGTGAAGCTGTTGCTGCTGCCGGTGGACGGCATCACCGACGTGCTCTCCTACGGTGGCGAGGTGCGCCAGTACCAGGTGCAGGTGAACCCACAAAGGCAGCTCGCCTATGGCATCTCGCTGGACGACATCCGCCAGGCCATCGAGGACAACAACCGCAATGCCGGCGGCTGGTACCTGGACCGCGGTGCCGAGCAGCTGGTGATCCGCGGCGTCGGCTGGCTGCGCGCCGGCGAGGATGGCCTGCGCGACATCGCGGCCATCCCGCTGAAGCACAGCGACGGCACCGTGGTGCGTGTCGGCGACCTCGCCGAGGTGGCCTTCGGCGGCGAGATCCGCCAGGGCGCGGTGACCATGACCCGGCGCCATGCCGACGGCAGCCCAGAACCCCTCGGCGAAGTGGTCGCCGGCATCGTGCTCAAGCGCCTGGGTGCCAACACCAAGGCCACCATCGACGCGGTGAAGGACCGTCTGCCGGCCATCCAGCAGGCGCTGCCCGATGGTGTCAGCATCGAGCCGTTCTACGACCAGGGCGAGTTGGTGGAACAGGCGGTGGACACCGTCAGCCGGGCACTGACCGAGGCCTTCGTGCTGATCGTCATCGTGCTGCTGCTGTTCCTGCTCAACATCCGCGCCACCCTGCTGGTGCTGATCTCCGTCCCCCTCTCCATCGGCCTGGCGCTGACCACCATGAGCTACTGGGGGCTGTCTGCCAACCTGATGTCGCTGGGCGGGCTGGCGATCGCCATCGGCATGATGGTGGACGGCTCGGTGGTGATGATGGAGAACATCTTCAAGCACCTGTGCCACCCCGACCCTGCTCACGAACGACACGCACGGGAGACACTGGCGCCCGGCGACGCCGACCCCTACGACGCCGGTCACGACAGCCACGGCATCGGCCTGCGCATCCAGGAGGCGGCGCGCGAGGTGGGACGCCCGGTGTTCTACGCAGTGATCATCATCGTGGTGGTGTTCGCGCCGCTGTTCACCCTCGAGGGGGTCGAGGGCAAGCTGTTCCAGCCCATGGCCATCTCCATCGTGCTGGCCATGCTCACCTCGCTGCTGGTGGCACTGGTGGTGATGCCGGCACTGGCCAGCTACGCCTTCCGCAAGGGTCTGAAGCACCGTGAAAGCCCGGTATTCAGGCCGCTGGAATGGGCCTACCGCAAGCTGTTGCGCATCGCGCTCAGGGTGCGCTGGCTGGTGGTCGGTGTGGCACTGGCGCTGTTTGCCGGCGCCCTGTTGCTGCTACCGAGACTGGGCACCGAGTTCGTGCCCGAACTGGAGGAGGGCACCCTCAACATCCGCACCACCCTGGCGCCGTCCGCCAGCCTGGACACCGCGCTGGCGGTGGCCGGCAGGCTGGAGCAGACGTTGATGCAGTTCCCGGAGGTCACCTATGCCTCCAGCCGAGTGGGTCGTCCCGAGCTGGGTGGCGATCCGGAACCGGTATCCAACGTGGAGGTCTACGTCGGGTTGAAGCCCGTGTCCGAATGGACCACGGCCAGCAATCGCATCGCACTGCAGAAAAAGTTCGAACAGGCGCTGTCGGTGCACCCCGGCCTGCTGTTCACCTTCTCCCAGCCCATCGCCACCCGGGTGGATGAGCTGCTCTCCGGGGTGAAGGCACAACTCGCCATCAAGCTGTTCGGGCCTGACCTGGCGGTACTGGCCGAAAAAGGCAAGGCCATCGAGGCACTGACCCGCCAGGTCGAGGGCACCCGCGGCGTGGAGATGGAACAGATCGCCGGCGAGGCCCAGCTGACCATACGCCCACGGCGTGAGGTACTGGCCCGCCACGGCATCCCGGTGGCTCAGGTGATGGAACTGGTGGCCGATGGCATCGGCGGTGCCGAGGCCGGCCAGGTGATCCAGGGCAACGAGCGCTATGACATCACCGTGCGACTGGCAAAGCCCTATCGTCGGGACATCGAGGCCCTGAAGCAGCTGATCCTGCAGGCGCCCGGTGGCGCATGGGTGCGACTGGGTGACGTGGCGGAAGTGGCCATCGAGTCCGGCCCGCCGCAGATCCGCCGCGACGACGTGCAGCGCCGGGTGGTCATCCAGGCCAACGTGGCCGATCGCGACATGGGCGGCCTGGTGGCCGAACTGCGCCAACGTATCGACCAGGAGATCGACCTGCCCGCTGGCTACTCGGTGGTGTTTGGTGGCCAGTTCGAAAACCAGCAGCGGGCACAACAGCGGCTGATGATCGTGGTACCCCTGTCGCTGGGGCTGATCTTCCTGCTGCTGTATTTTGCCTTCCACTCCATGAGCCAGGCACTGCTGATCATGCTCAACGTCCCCCTGGCACTGATTGGTGGCATCGCCGCACTTTACTGGACCGGCCAATACCTGTCGGTGCCCGGCTCCATCGGCTTCATCG
>JANTGX010000278.1 GCA_024762755.1 Gammaproteobacteria bacterium | reverse complement strand
GCCCGGCGCGAGGTCCACGCCAACCTGAAAAAGGCGCTGTTCGACTACGAACGCCAGCAGTACAACACCGTGGTCTCGGCCTGCATGAGCATGCTCAATGCCCTGAACAAGCTGGGCGACACCCCGGCGGAAACCGCTGTGCTGCGCGAGGGGCTGGCCATCCTGCTGCGACTGCTGGCCCCGATCGCGCCGCACATCAGCCACCGGCTGTGGCGGGACCTGGACCTCGGTGAGGATATCCTGCAGGCCGGCTGGCCACAGGTGGACGAGGAGGCGCTGCGCCAGGACGCGATCGAGATCGTGGTCCAGGTCAACGGCAAGGTGCGTGGCAAGATACAGGTGCCTGCCGACGCCGACCGCCAGGCCATCGAGACCGCCGCCCTGAACACCGAAAACGTACAGCGCTTTATCGAAGGCGCGACCGTGCGCAAGGTGATCGTGGTGCCGGGCAAACTGATCAACATCGTCGCCAACTGAACGAGGCCCGAACAATGAGAAGGATCGTCTCCCGACTGATACTGAGCCTGCTGCTGCTCGGACTGCTGAGTGGCTGTGGCTTCCAGCTGCGCGGCCAGGTGGCCAAGTTGCAGGGCCTGTCGCAACCGCTGTTCATCAGCGGCGTGGCGCCTGACTCGCCACTGGACCGCGAGCTGCGACAGCAGCTGCGCCAGGCCGGCGCCACCCTTACCGGCGACGCCGCGCAGGCGGGCGCGACGCTCAAGATAAGCCAGGCGCGAAGCGACGAGCGTGTGCTCGGGCTGGACTCCCGCAACCGGGCCACCGAATACGAGCTGGAGGAGTCGCTGCATTTCAGCCTGCGTGAACAGGGACAGGGCGAGCGCATACCCGATCAGGGCCTGCGCGTCACGCGCACCCTGTTCGCACCCCAGAGCCAGGTCCTGGCCAGGCAGCAGGAGGCGCAGACTTTGCGCGGCGACATGCGACGGGAACTGGTCAACCTGCTGATCCGCCGGCTGGCCGCGTTACTCTGAATGCGGCTGCGGGCGGAACAACTCCCGCGCCACCTCGGCGAGACGCTGGCGCCGGTCTACCTGCTCAGCGGTGACGAGCCACTGCTGCTCAACGAGGCCGCCGACGCCATCCGCACGGCGGCCCGCGCGGCCGGGCACGACAACCGCGAGGTCATGGAGGCCGGCAGCGGTTTCGACTGGAACACCCTGCTCGCCGAGGCCGCCAGCTTCTCGCTGTTCGCCGAGAAGAAGATCATCGACCTGCGTATCCCCGGCGGCAAGCCCGGCCGCGAGGGCGGCAAGGCGCTGGCCGAGTACTGCGCCAACCCGCCCCCCGACACCCTGCTGCTGCTGACCCTGCCGAAGATCGAAAGGAAACAGCAGGCGGGCAAGTGGTTCAAGGCCATCGATAGCCTCGGCGTGGTCGTGCAGGTGTGGCCGGTCGAGCTCGCGCAGCTGCCCCGCTGGATCGAGCAACGGCTTCGCCAGGCCGGGCTCCAGCCTTCCAAGGACGCAGTCCAACTGCTGGCCGAGCGGGTCGAGGGTAACCTGCTGGCGGCCGACCAGGAGATCGAAAAACTGCTCCTGCTGCACGGCGAGGGCCCGCTCGATGCCGCAACGCTCGCAGACGCAGTGGCGGACAGCGCGCGTTACGACGTATTCGACCTGGTGGACGCCGCGCTGTCCGGCGAGCTGTCCCGCTGCCTGCACATACTCGAAGGTCTGAAGGGCGAGGACATCGCCGCACCCGTGGTGCTATGGGCCCTGCATCGCGAGATAACCCAGCTCGCCGGCCTGTCGGTGGCCGGCGCCCAGGGGAAGAACATCGACCAGGCGATGACTGCGGCCCGGGTCTGGGACAAACGCAAGCCCCTTCTACGGCGGGCAGTGACGCGGCTCAAACCGGCCCAGTGGCTGGCCCTGCTGAACGACTGCCAGGCGGCGGATGCCGCGGCCAAGGGCGCCGACCCGCGTGATCCGTGGCTGCTGTTCGAGCAGATCATCAGCCGCATCGCGGCCTGAGCAGCGGCCGAATCCGCTACAATACGGCCCTTCCCAAATACTTGGAATACATCACCATGAGTCAGGCCACGATCAACGACATCGCCGCCTACATGAACGATCTCGGCCAGCGCGCACGCGCCGCCTCGCGGCTGCTGGCCGCCGCCGACACCCATGCCAAGAACAGCGCGCTCGCCGCGATCGCTGATGACCTCGACGACAACCGCACCAGCCTGATGGCAGAGAACCGCAAGGACCTGGAGGCCGGCGCCGCAAAGGGCCTGGACGCGGCCCTGCTCGACCGCCTGGAGCTGAACGATGCGCGCATCGACGGCATGACCGAGGGCCTGCGGCAGATCGCGGCCCTGCCCGACCCGATCGGCGAGATCTTCGACATGAAGTACCGGCCCACCGGCATCCAGGTCGGTCGCATGCGCGTGCCGCTGGGCGTGGTCGGCATCATCTACGAATCCCGTCCCAACGTGACCGCGGATGCGGCCGCGCTGTGCCTCAAATCCGGCAACGCCACCGTGCTGCGCGGCGGGTCCGAGGCCTTTCATTCGAACCAGGCGATCGCCGCCAGCATCGCACGAGGGCTGGAGGCCGCCGGCCTGCCCGCCGACGGGGTACAGGTACTGGCCACCACCGACCGCGCCGCCGTGGGCGCCATGATCAGCATGCCCGAGTTCATCGACGTCATCATTCCGCGCGGCGGCAAGGGCCTGATCGAGCGCATCAGCAACGAGGCCCGGGTGCCAGTGATCAAGCACCTGGACGGCATCTGCCATGTCTATATCGACGACGAGGCCGATCCGCAAAAGGCATTCGACGTGGCGATCAACGCCAAGACCCAGCGCTACGGCACCTGCAACACCATGGAGACCCTGCTGGTGAACGCCACCGTGGCCGACGACATCCTGCCGCGCCTGGCCGACGCCTATATCGAAAAGGGCGTGGAACTGCGCGGCTGCCCGGCCACCTGCGCCATCCTGGGCGATCGCTGCATACCGGCCACCGACGCCGACTGGGATACCGAGTACCTCGCCCCCATCCTGTCGATCCGCGTGGTCGACGACCTCGATACCGCGATCGAACACATCAACGCCCACAGCTCCCAGCACACCGACAGCATCGTCAGCGAAAACATCACCAAGGCGCGCCGCTTCCTGCGCGAAGTGGACTCCAGCTCGGTCATGGTCAACGCCTCGACCCGCTTCGCCGACGGCTTCGAATACGGCCTGGGCGCCGAGATCGGCATCTCCACCGACAAGTTCCACGCCCGCGGCCCGGTCGGGCTGGAAGGGCTGACCTCGGTGAAATGGGTGGTCCTGGGGGATGGACATATCCGGACCTGATCCCCACCCCAACCCTCCCCACAAGTGGGGAGGGAGCAAACGCCATGGCCTGTTCCGAATTGCCCACCCCAACC
>JANTGX010000277.1 GCA_024762755.1 Gammaproteobacteria bacterium | reverse complement strand
TCGCAGGCCTTGGCACACGCACGGCGGATGGCAGATGAGGGGGCAGCCATTCTTGATGTGGGGGGGGAATCTACACGTCCTGGGGCGATGCCGGTGGGAGAGCAGGAGGAACTGGACCGTGTTTGCCCGGTGATCGAGGCCATTCGCGCCGAGATTCCTGTAATCATCTCCGTCGATACCAGCAAGGCGGTAGTGATGCGTGAGGCCGTGGCCCTTGGGGCAGGGCTCATCAACGACGTGCGCGCCCTGCGGGAGCCTGGCGCTCTGGAAGCGGCTGCGGCGGCAAACGTGCCTGTTTGCCTCATGCACATGGCGGGGGAACCTCGGACCATGCAGGAAACACCGACGTATGCCGATGTGGTAGCCGAGATCAAGGCCTTCCTCGCCGAGCGGGTCCGTTCTTGCGTGGCGGGGGGTATTGCGCCTGATCGATTGCTCCTGGACCCGGGTTTCGGCTTCGGTAAGACCGTTGCGCATAATCTGTTGCTCATGCGGCGGCTGTCCGATTTCCTTGCGCTGGGAAGGCCGCTGCTCGTGGGCGTCTCACGCAAATCGACCATTGGACATCTGCTGGGGCGCGCCGCGGAAGATCGCCTCGCCGGCAGTCTGGCCTTGGCCACTATCGCTTGCCAGGCGGGGGCTCGCATCGTGCGCGCACACGACGTAGCACCGACAGTGGACGCCTTGGCCTTGTGCCACGCCGTGGGCGAGGCGGGCTGAGCGAGAAGCCTTCGCGGCGAATAACGGTTTATAGGCGGCACGGTGTCGGAATATCCATTTGCATAAGACACCGTGGATTGCCTGATGGGGAATCACATTGAACAAAGGGGGAAGCAGGCCGATGGAGAAACGCTATTTCGGCACCGACGGTATTCGTGGGCGTGTCGGCGAGGGGGTTATCACACCGGAGTTCGTGCTCAAGCTGGGCTGGGCCGTGGGGCGGGTGTTGGCCGGGGAGCAGGGGGGTAAGATCCTCATTGGCAAGGACACCCGCATCTCTGGCTATATGTTCGAGTCGGCCCTGGAGGCCGGCTTGACAGCGGCCGGTGTGGACAGTCTTCTGCTCGGCCCCATGCCGACCCCGGCCATTGCCTATCTCACGCGGACCCTTCACGCCGATGCCGGTATCGTCATCAGCGCCTCACACAATCCATACCATGACAACGGTATCAAGTTCTTTTCTGCCGAGGGCAGCAAGCTCTCCGACGACCTAGAACTGGCCATCGAGGCCGCCATCGATGAGCCCATGGCCTGCGTCGATTCGGCCCATCTGGGCAAGGCAGAACGAATTGGCGACGCCGCCGGACGCTATATCGAGTTCTGTAAATCCACCATTCCGTCACGCATCAGTCTCAAGGGGATGACAATCGTTGTGGACTGCGCCAACGGTGCCACTTACCACGTGGCGCCGAGTGTCTTCGATGAGTTGGGCGCGAAGGTCATCCCCATCGGGGTGCAGCCCGATGGCTTCAATATCAATGAGGACTGCGGCTCGACACGGCCGGAGACGCTGCAGCGTGCCGTCTTGGAGCATGGCGCGGATCTCGGTATCGCCCTCGACGGTGATGGCGACCGGGTGGTGATGGTGGACCATCGCGGGGAGGTGGTCGATGGCGACGAATTGCTCTATATCATCGCTCGTTCACTCAAGCGGGAAGAGCGGCTCGAGGGTGGCGTCGTTGGCACCGTGATGAGTAATTTGGGGTTGGAGGTCGCTCTCAAGCGCGCTGGTATTGCCTTCGATCGGGCGCGCGTGGGCGATCGCTATGTGATGGAGTTGCTCAATCAGGGGGGCTGGTGTCTCGGTGGAGAGTCTTCCGGGCATATCATCTGCCTCGATCGCACGACGACGGGCGACGGAATCGTTGCCTCGCTGCAGGTGCTCTATGCCATGGTGCGCACGGGCCATTCCCTGCACGAATTGAAGTCGGGCATGAGCAAATACCCCCAATGCATGGAGAACGTCCGCATTGCAGGAAAAGTGGATCTGGAAGCGCAGCCGGCAATACAGTCCGCCGTCAGCGAAATCGAGACGCAACTGGGGGATCGAGGGCGGGTGCTGCTGCGACCGTCCGGAACCGAACCGCTGGTGCGTGTCATGATTGAGGGAGAGGATGCGGAAGAGGTCTCCGCACTTACCCGCCGCCTTGCCGACGTCGTCGAGGCAGCGCTATCTGCTGACTGATCGAGAGGGGCGTGAGTCCCGGTCAAATTGTCTTTTCCAGCGCCGGCAGGTATGATGCGCCGCTTGACTGGATACACCCCAAAGAGGTCATCGATGCGCCAGACACTTGTTGCCGGTAACTGGAAGATGAATGGTTCTCGCTCAAAGAATCAGCAGCTGGTTAACGCCATTAAATCTGGTCTGCGGGAGGGCACGACGACAGAGGTCGCCGTCTGCCCGCCAGCCATTTACATCCCTCAAGTCATGGCGTTGCTACAGGACTCCGGGATCCATTGGGGAGGGCAGAATCTCAGTCAATATACCGAGGGCGCCTATACCGGGGAGATTTCGGCATCCATGTTGCTGGACTACGCCTGTCGCTACGTCATCGTGGGTCACTCCGAACGCCGTAGTCTCTATGGCGAGGACGATGCCTTGGTGGCGGAGAAGTTCGTCGTAGCCCAACGGGCCGGCTTGGTGCCCATTCTGTGCGTTGGTGAATTGCTCGAAGAACGCGAGTCAGGCGAGACCGAGGCGGTCATTGGCAAACAGTTGGATGCGGTGATCGAGGCAGCTGGCGTGCCTGCCATTGGCGAGGCCGTGATCGCCTATGAACCGGTCTGGGCGATCGGAACCGGGAAGACGGCCTCGCCTGAGCAGGCGCAGGAAGTCCATGCCTATATTCGCGAAAAACTGGCTGCTCAGGATGCGGCGGTCGCAGAAAAGGTGCGA
The DNA here is from genome assembly GCA_024762755.1 of Gammaproteobacteria bacterium. GTDB lineage: Bacteria > Pseudomonadota > Gammaproteobacteria > SZUA-152 > SZUA-152 > JANTGX01. Next base: position 516 of record JANTGX010000277.1, on the reverse strand, counting down.
ATCCTTTACGGTGGAAGTGTAAAGCCGGATAATGCCGCCGAACTCTTTGCCATGCCAGATATCGATGGCGGCCTCATCGGCGGCGCTTCTTTGGATGCCGAGAGCTTTCTCTCCATCTGCCATGCCGGCTAAACTCGCGTCGTATTTCGGATAGATTCATGATCGAAACAATTCTTTTGGTGGTACATCTGCTCGTGGCCATGGGTATCATAGGGCTCGTGCTGATTCAGCACGGCAAGGGCGCAGATGCCGGCGCCGCCTTTGGAGCCGGTGCCGCAGGTGGTGCCTCGGGGTCTGTTTTTGGTGCCAAGGGTTCGGGGAATTTTCTTTCTCGCTCCACGGCCATTCTAGCCACCTTGTTTTTTGTGACCAGCCTGTCCCTGGCCTATGTGGCGAAAACCGCCTCGAACTCAGTGGATAGCAGTTTGCTCGACCAGGTGCCCGAGGCTCCTGCGGTATCGAATGAGCCTGTATCGCCTAGCGATGCGCCAGAAGTGCCTGCAGGTACCGCCGATG
>JANTGX010000276.1 GCA_024762755.1 Gammaproteobacteria bacterium | reverse complement strand
GAAGGCCTGCGCCGGCCGGGGGCAGTCGGCCGGGTGTGCGCGGCAATAGGCGGCCAGGGTATAGAGATGCAGCTGCCAGCGCACCTCGCGGCCCTCGAAGGGACCACGAAAACCAAACTCGACATGCGCCGCCGGCAGGGGCGCGGCGGCGATCTGTTGCTCGTCGCCTGCCCTCACGGCGTGGGTCCTGCCGCCGGGCCCCCATCCGGCCGGCCGTCGAGGGTGAAATAGAACGTGGCACCGGCGTCCGGCACGGCCTCCGCCCAGAGCCGGCCACCGTGGCGCTGGACGATGCGCTGCGAGGTGGCCAGGCCGACCCCGGTGCCTGGAAACTCCGTCACCGCATGCAGGCGCTTGAAGGGGGTGAACAGGTCGCCGGCATAGGCCATGTCGAAACCGGCGCCATTGTCGCGGACGAAGTATGCCGCGCCTTCGGCTGTCTCCTGGCGACCGAAGGCGATCTGCGCCGGCCGGCGCTGGCGGGTGAACTTCCAGGCGTTGCCGAGCAGATTCTGCAGCAGCGAGCGCAGCAGGGTGGGGTCTCCGTAGGCGCTCAGGCCGGGCTGGATGTGCCACTCGACCTCGCGCGTCGGCTCCTGTTGCTGCAGCGCCTCGGCCTCTGCCTGCACCAGGGCGGAGAGCTCCAGCGTCTGCCGCTGCATGGGGCTGCGGGTGACCCGCGAGAGGATCAGCAGGTCGTCGATCAGTTCGCCCATGAACAGGGTCTGCGCGCGGATGCGCGCGAGATGGCCGAGGGCGGTGGCATCGAGCTGCTCGGCATAGTCCTCCTCCAATACGGTGCTCCAGCCGGCGATGCCGCGCAGCGGTGCGCGCAGGTCGTGGGAGACGGAGTAGCTGAAGGCCTCCAGCTCCTGATTGCTCGCCTCCAGCTCGGCGGTGCGCTCCTTGACGCGTTCCTCCAACTGTTCGTTGAGGCTGCGGATCTCTGCCTCGGCGCGCCGCTGTTCGGTGATGTCGTGCAGGGAGACCACGGCGCCGAGCTTCTCCCCCTGGGCGGCATAGATGGCCTGTCCGCTGGCCAGCAGGGTGCGCGCCTCGCCGTCCCGAGGGACGACGACCAACTCCATGCCGCGCACGTACTCGCCGCGGAAGGCACGTTGCAGGGGGCTGTCCTCCGGCGGCAGGGGTGTCTTGCCGTCGACCGCATACAGGTCGCTCTGCCCCCAGTCGTGCCTTGGCAGGGAGGCCTCGGGCAGGCCGTGCATGGCCGCCATGGCGCGATTGAACAGCATCAGGTGGCCCTCGGCATCGCACGCCACGATACCGTCCTGAATGTTATCGAGCAGGGCGTGGAGGAACTCCTGCTCCGCCTCCAGGGCCTGTTCTGCCCGCTGTCGCTCCCTGATCTCGGCCTCCAACTGGGCGAGGTGCAGGGCATTGGCCAGCGCCAGGCCGATGCTCTTGCCCATGGCCAGCAGGGTGTCGCGCTCCACGGCATCCGACGTCCGCGGTGCCTTGAAGATGAGATTGATCACCCCCTCGACACGTTCACCGAAGAACAGGGGGACCGAGGCCATGGCGGCGAAGCCCTCCTTGAGCAGGGCCTTGCGGACCACCGGCTCCACCCGCTCGTCTTGGTGCAGATCAGCGCTGAAGATGACCTCTCGCCGGGCGATGGCGAGGCCGCTGAGGCTGCCCTGCAGGGGCAGGCGGGAGGAGCGCGCCACGGTCTCTTCGCTGAAGCCGCGGTGGTGCACCACCTGCAGACACTCCGCCTCCTCATCGAGGCGGAAAAAGGCCACGGAGGGCGAGCCCGTATAACGCATCATGGCGTCCACCGCCTCCTCTGCCACGGTCTGCAGATCCAGCGAGCGATACACCCGGTCTGCGACATCGCGCAGGGTGAGCAGCATCGCGTTGCGTGCCTCGAGTTCGGCCTGCGAGGTGCGCAACGCCGCCTCGGCCCGGCGGCTCTCGGTGATGTCCTCCACGCTGGAGAGGATGTAGCGCTCGCCCCCCTTCTCCACCTTCAGGCCGGAGAGCCGCACCGGCACGCGGTGGCCATCGCGGTGCAGGTATTCCTTTTCGTAGGGGCCGTAGTGGCCCTCCCGCTGGAGCCGTGCCAGCTGTGCCGCTTCCTGCTCGGCATACTCCGGCGGGGTGACGTCCCAGTAGCTCATGCCCAGGGTCTCCGACACGCTGCGGCCGAGGATCCGCGCGTAGGCGGGATTGACGTCCACCAGGCTGCCGTCCTCCCGGCACAGGGCGAGGCCGATGGGCGAGCTCTCGAACAGCATGCGGTTGTAGCGCTCACTCTCCTGCAGCGCGGCGTGCGAGGCATCCAGCGCCTGGCGTGCCGCCTGTTCGGCGTCGAACAGAGCGTCCAGGGCCTCGGCCAGTCTGCCGATCTCGTCGTCGCCACGCAGGTTCGTGCGCGCCGCGTGATCCCCGGCGGCATGCCGCTGCAGGGTGTCGGCGACGTGAAGCGCCGGGCGCAGCACGCGCCGGGTGACCAGAAAATAGGTGAGCAGCGCCACGCCGACGATGAGCACCGCCAGCCAGGCGGCGAGGTAGACGTTTGCCTGTCGCAGGGCCTGCTGCACCTCGCCCGCATCCAGCTCCACCAACACCGCTCCCCCCTCGAGCAGGCCATCGCCCATCGCCGGGTTGTTCAGCTCCAGGGGGCGCGCCATGTCCAAGGGAGCCGCCGGATCCAGCGGCTCACGGTAGACCTGGTGGGTCTCGATGACCTGTTGCAGACGCGCGGCATAGACCCGCTCTGGCAGCGCGTCCACCGGCAGACCCAGCCAGTCGAGACGGGTGCTGGCGACCACCCGCGGGGATGCCCCGGCGGCGACCACGATCAGCCGCACGTCGCCCTCGCTGCCGATGGCCGCCACCTGTCGCTGCAGATGGGCGGTGTCGAGGACGGTCTCGGCGGCAAGGTTGACGGCACTGAGCAGCAGCGCCGCCTCCGCCTGAATGCGGGCCTGCAATGCCTGCTGGATGGACTGATGCACCTTCCAACCACCGGCGATGCCGAGCAGGGCGGTGAGCAGGACCAGCGGCAACAGCAGGGTCAGGCGCAGCGGCTGGCGGACGGGTGGTGTCTGGGGGGTGTTCACGGGAGGCCGGCCAGATACACGGTGGGGTCGGCGCAGGGCATGGCGATGGCCGTCCGGGGCCGGCCGCCGAGCCTTGCCTGCACCCTGTTCTGGAGCTGCATCTGTCGCACCATCGTGGTCCGGGCCCCCTTGGGCGGCACGCGTACCTCGTCGGCCGGGGCGATGCCGGTGTCAGGCCCAGCCTGTACCCAATGTGCCCTGGCGCACCACCATCCCATACCGCTGTCGTCCCTTGCCGCTGCTGTCCCGGCTCGCATAGCCATGCAAAACCATAGGCGTCGCAGCGGCGTCTTGTCCAGGCCAGGGCTGGTCCCGCTCCGACGCACGTGGTGGCGGGCTATTCGACGGTCACCGACTTGGCCAGGTTGCGTGGCTGATCCACGTCGGTGCCCTTG
>JANTGX010000275.1 GCA_024762755.1 Gammaproteobacteria bacterium | reverse complement strand
GCCCGCCGGCGTCGACCCCGGCGCCGGCATGCCGCCCGACACCCCCATCATCGTCGAACTGCCGCTGGTCGACCCGGGCAAGGACGCGGTGAACTTCGAGTTCTTCCTCGCCACCCCCCGCCGCCGCGGATGAGCCCGGCGATGTGCATTTTTCACACACTTTCGCTGTCGGCGATCTTGAAAGCGGTGCGCTCCACGGAGTAACATTGCCGGTCCATTTCCCCGCGCAAAAAGACGTCGCCGGCCGCCGCGCCGACAAGGCGCCGCACGGGCGATCCATTCGGCGACAAGGCGACGTGCAACCGTGCAGATCGGCCCCTACACACTCTCCAATCCGCTCATCCTGGCCCCCATGGCCGGCGTCACCGATCGCCCCTTCCGCCAGCTCTGCCGGCGCCTCGGTGCCGGCATGGCGGTGTCCGAGATGGTCTCCTCCAACTCTCTGTTGTGGGGCTCGGAAAAGACCCGCCGCCGTGCCGACCACCGCGGTGAGCCCGACCCGCGTTCCGTGCAGATCATGGGCGCCGACCCGCAGATGATGGCCGAGGCGGCGCGCTACAACGCCGACAACGGCGCGCAGATCATCGACATCAACATGGGCTGCCCGGCGAAGAAGGTCTGCAACGTGGCCGCCGGCTCCGCGCTGCTGCGTGACGAGGCCCTGGTCGGCCGCATCCTGGATGCGGTGGTGGGCGCGGTCGAGATCCCGGTGACCCTGAAGATCCGTACCGGCTGGGACACCGCCAACCGCAACGCGGTGGCCATCGCCCGCATCGCCGAGTCGGCCGGCATCCAGGCCCTGGCCATCCATGGCCGCACCCGCGCCTGCGCCTATCGGGGCGAGGCGGAATACGACACCATCGCCGCGGTCAAGGCCGCCGTCGGCCTGCCGGTCATCGCCAACGGCGACATCGGTACGCCGGAAAAGGCCAAGAGGGTGCTCGAACACACCCAGGCAGACGCCGTCATGATCGGCCGCGCGGCCCAGGGACGACCCTGGATCTTCCGCGAGGTCGAGCACTATCTGCGCACGGGTGAACGGCTGGCCGAGCCCCCGCTGAGCGAGGTACGCGACATCCTGCTCGGCCATCTCGAGGCGTTGTACGACTTCTATGGCGAGCACACCGGCCTGCGCGTAGCACGCAAGCACATCGCCTGGTACAGCAAGGGCCAGCCGAAGGGGGCCGCCTTTCGTCAGGCGGTGAACAAGGTAGAGACCGTCGAAGAACAACGACAAACAACAAAAACGTTCTTTGACGTATTGCTGGAGCAGGAGGGACTAGCCGCATGACACAACTGCAGACATTCGACGAGACAAAGGTACCCCGGGTAGAGCGCATGGCGGAGAAGAAAACCGAGACATCGCCCCTGAGCGGGCATATCGAGTCCATGCTGGAGGCCTACTTCCGTGACCTCGACGGCCACCCACCGGCCGATCTCTACCAGATGGTGCTGGCCGAGATCGAACAGCCGCTGCTGAAGACCGTGCTGCGCTACACCCGCGGCAACCAGAGCAAGGCCGCCTGCGTGCTCGGCATGAACCGAGGCACCCTGCGCAAGAAACTCAAGCAATACGACATCGACTGACCATCCAGCGACCGCGTTGGCCATCCCCCCAGCAGCGCAGCAGATCGTCCCCAAGGCCGACGAGCTCCCCGATTCAAACCTCATCGAGACAGCTATCATGAACCCCATCAACCGTGCCCTGCTCAGCGTCTCCGACAAGACCGGCATCCTCGAATTCGCCCGCGGCCTGCACACCCGCGGTGTGGAGATCCTCAGCACCGGCGGTACCGCAAAACTGCTCACCGAGCATGGCGTGCCCGTCACCGAGGTCTCCGAATACACCGGCTTCCCCGAGATGATGGACGGCCGGGTGAAGACCCTGCATCCCAAGATCCACGGCGGTCTGCTCGGCCGGCGCGGGATCGACGATGCGGTGATGGCCGAACACGGCATCCAGCCCATCGACCTGGTGGCGGTCAACCTCTATCCCTTCGAGGCCACCGTGGCACGCGCCGACTGCGACCTCGCCACGGCCATCGAGAACATCGACATCGGCGGCCCCACCATGCTGCGCGCAGCGGCCAAGAACCACGCCGCGGTCACCGTGGTGGTGGATGCAGCGGACTACCCGCGGGTGCTGGCCGAGATGGACGCCCATGCCAATGCGGTGACCGACGCCACCCGTTACGATCTGGCGGTGAAGACCTTCGAGCACACCGCCCGCTACGACGGCGCCATCGCCAACTACCTGGGCGCCGTGGACCTCGAAGGCCACAAGGCCGACTTCCCGCGCACCTACAACACCCAGTTCCTGCACAAGCAGGCCCTGCGCTACGGCGAGAATCCGCACCAGAAGGCCGCCTTCTACGGCGAGCCCCAAGCGGCGGAACCCAGCGTCGCCACCGCCAGACAGTTGCAGGGCAAAGAGCTCTCCTTCAACAACATCGCCGACACCGACGCCGCCCTGGAATGCGTCAAGCAGTTCGAGACCCCGGCCTGCGTCATCGTCAAGCATGCCAACCCCTGCGGCGTGGCCATCGCCGAGGACATCCACGGCGCCTATGATCGCGCCTACCGCACCGACCCCACCTCCGCCTTCGGCGGCATCATCGCCTTCAACCGGCCGTTGGATGCCACCACCGCACGGGACATCATCGAGCAGCAGTTCGTCGAGGTGATCATCGCCCCCAGCGTGGAAGACGCGGCCCGTGAGGTCCTGGCGGAGAAGAAGAACGTGCGCGTGCTCGCCTGTGGCGAGTGGGGCAGCGAACGCGCCCCGGGACTGGACTACAAGCGGGTCAATGGCGGCCTGCTGGTGCAGGACCGCGACCTGGGCATGGTCACCGCAGAACAACTCAAGGTCGTCACCCAGCGGGCGCCCACGGCACAGGAACTGCGCGACCTACTATTCACCTGGAAGGTGGCCAAGTACGTCAAGTCCAACGCCATCGTCTACGGTCGCGAGGGCATGACCATCGGCGTCGGCGCCGGGCAGATGAGCCGCGTCTACTCGGCACGCATCGCCGCCATCAAGGCGGCCGACGCCGGCCTGGAAGTGAAGGGTTCGGTGATGGCCTCCGATGCCTTCTTTCCCTTCCGCGACGGCCTCGACTCCGCCGCCGAGGTGGGCATCCGTGCCGTCATCCAGCCCGGCGGCTCGGTGCGCGACGAAGAGGTCATCGCCGCCGCCGACGAACACGACATCGCCATGGTGTTCACCGGCATGCGGCACTTCCGCCACTGAGGATTTGTCAGGCAGCCCGTAGCCTGGGTTGAGTGAAACGAAACCCGGGGCCACGGCCACCCCTTCCGGCTTCACAGCGAATTTTCATCCGCAAATAAACGCCAATCACCAATACGGCATTGGCGATCCTATGCGGATATTTCGAAGGCCCGTGAAAAACACGGAGTGCACGGAGCCACAGAGCCACGGAGAAAACCCCACTGAAATACTCCGTGCCTCTGTGGCTCCGTG
>JANTGX010000274.1 GCA_024762755.1 Gammaproteobacteria bacterium | reverse complement strand
TGCTCGATGACGATGCCGAGGGGAATGTGCTTGGCGTCCAGCGACACGCCGTAGCCGAACAGCAGCAGCAGGATCATGGGCATGACGAAGGCGATGGCGATGCTCGACGGGTCGCGCAGGATCTGCAGGCTCTCCTTGCGCATCATGCCGCGCAGGCGCTGGGCGCGACGCCTCATGCCACCGCCTCCGTGCCGCTGCTGGTCTGGGTGACGAGATGGATGAAGGCGTCCTCCATGGTCGGCTCCGGGTTGTCCGGTCGGCGTGCGGCGGCGCGCAGGGACTGGGGTGTGCCCTCGGCCAGCACCCGGCCCTCGGCCATGATCACCAGGCGGTCGCAATAGTTGGCCTCCTCCATGAAGTGGGTGGTGACCAGCACCGTCACCCCGGCCTCGGCCAGGGCATTGGTGCGTGCCCAGAATTCACGCCGCGCCAGAGGGTCGACCCCGGAGGTGGGCTCGTCGAGGAACAGGATGGCCGGCTCGTGCATCAGGGCCGCGGCAAAGGCCAGGCGCTGCTTGAAACCCAACGGCAAGTCGCGGGCATTGGCCTCGCGGTAGTCGCGCAGCTCGAAGGTCTCCAGGGCCCACTGCAGGCGCGTTGCCTGCACCCGGCCGCGCAGGCCGTAGGCGCTGGCGAAGAAGCGCAGGTTCTGCCACACGGAGAGGTCACCATAGAGGGAGAAGCGCTGCGCCATGTAGCCGATGCGCCCACGTGCCTGGGCGCGCGCCGTGCGCAGATCGTGGCCGGCCACCGACAGCTCGCCCTCGCTGGCCGGCAGCAGGCCACAGAGCATGCGGAAGGTGGTGGTCTTGCCGGCGCCATTGGCGCCCAGCAGACCGAAGATCTCCCCGCGGCGCACGTGGAAGCTGACGTGATCCACGGCGACGAAGTCACCGAAACGGCGCACCAGGTCGCGCACCTGGATCACCGGATCGACGCCCGCCTCGGGGATGTTCAGCTCCAGCCCGCCGAGGTCCGCCGTGGCCGCGTGCTGGGGTTTGAGGCGGGCGACGAAGGCGTCCTCGAAGCGTGGCGCGACGGCTTCGAGGCGGGCGCCGGGCATTCCGGGCAACAGGGCCTCGGCCGTCGGCTCTGCGCCCTCGGCCATCACCAGGCGCACCGTATCGCCCATCACCAGGGCGTCGATCACCCCAGGGGCGCGGCTCAGGTGGCTCTGCAGGCGGCGTGGCGAACCCTCGGGCACGCTCACCTGGAATACCCGACCCGCCATCGCCGCGCTGAATTCCGCCGGCGGCCCCTGCCCCAGCAGCCGGCCCTGGTGCAACAACAGCACCTCGTCGCAGCGCTCCGCCTCGTCCAGGTAGGCGGTGCTGAGCAACACACTGGTGCCCTGTTCGCGCACCTGGCGATAGACGATGGCCCACAGCTCGCGACGCGATACCGGGTCCACGCCCACGGTGGGTTCGTCGAGGAGCAACAGGCGCGGCGCGCGCAGCAGGGCGCAGGCCAGGCCCAGTTTCTGCTTCATGCCGCCGGAGAGGCGCCCGGCGAGACGCGCGGTGAAGGGCGCCAGGCCGGTCATGTGCATGAGCTCGGCATAGCGCGCTGCGCGTTGGCCGGGGGGCACGCCCTGCAGGTCGGCGTACAGGTCCAGGTTCTCCTGCACGCTGAGGTCCTCGTACAGGCCGAAGCGCTGCGGCATGTAGCCCACCGCCGCCTGCACCGCCTGCGGCTCGGCCACGGCGTCCAGGTCCAGTACACGGATCTCGCCACGCTCGGGCCGCAGCAGGCCGCAGGCCAGGCGCATGAGGGTGGTCTTGCCGGCGCCGTCCGGGCCGATGAGGCCGGACACGCGGCCGGGGGCGATGGTGAAGCTCACGCCATCCAGGGCGGGGATCTCGCGGCCGCCGGCGTGAAACACCTGGCGCACATCGTGAAAGGAAAGGGCGGAGTTATTCCTCATCGCCGGCAATTTCTGGTTATGGGATAGTAACGCGGAGGACGCAGAGGCGCGGAGAATACAGAGATCATGTTATTGGTTTTCGGTGTTGCTTCGTTAGCTGAGCTACCGTCATGCGGTTTCATGTTACGAATACCTCAGGTGAGATCACTCGCCAGACGTTTTTCGAATCAATCAGGCCGATGGAACAACCGTGAATGATTTTCCCTGCGCCCTCCGCGCCTCTGCGTCCTCTGCGTCCTCCGCATTTCAAGACTGCCCCCCGCTATTTCCACACGGCCGCGGCGGGTTTCCGGCATCGGCCTGGTCCAGTTCGATCTCGACGCTGGCCGGCATGCCGAGGCGCAGCTCGCCGGCGGGATTGCAGGCGAACACGCGCACGGAATAGACCAGGCGGGTGCGCAGCTCGGGGGTCTGCACCGTCTTCGGCGTGAACTCGGCACTGGGCGAGACGTAGCCCACCCAGCCCGCGTAGCGTTTGCCGGGATAGCTGTCGGTGGTGATCCAGGCCGTAGCGCCGAGGCGCACGCGGCCGAGCATGGGTTCCGGCAGATAGGCACGCACCCACACCGGGTCGACGAAGGCCAGGGTCAGCACCGGGGTCTGCGGAAAGGCCATGTCGCCGGGCTCGCGAATGCGGTTGCGGATGACGCCGTCGGCGGGGGCGTGGAGTTCGGCATCGGCCAAGCGCTGGCGGGCGAGGTCGAGGGCCGCCTCCCGCGCCTTGAGCTGGGCCCGCGCGGCGGCGATGTCCTCCTCACGCGGCCCGGCCTCGAGCAGGGCCAGCGCGGCCTCCAGCGCCTTCACCCGGGCCGCCGCCGCATCGGCCAGCGAACGCGCCTGTTCCTCGTCCTGTGGCGAGGCCAGTTTCTTCTCCAGCAGGCGGGCCACGCGGCGATAGCTGTCATGCGCCGCCTTGGCCTCGGCCCGCGCCGCCGCCAGCTCGGCCTGCGCCTTGTGGATCTCCTCCGGCCGGCTGCCGGCCTCCAGCTTGGCCAGCACCGCGCGCTGTGCCTCCAGCGCCGCCTCGGCCTCCGCCACCTGCGCCAGCAGCAGCTCGGTGTGCAGACGGGCGAGCAACTGTCCCTTGCTCACCCGGTCTCCCTCCTGCACCAGGATCTCCGCGATGTGTTCGCTGCCGTTGAAGGCGAGCTGCGCCTCGCGGATGTCGACGTTGCCGTACAGGGCGAGGGCGCCGCCGCCGGCGGTTTCCCCGGCCGGGGCGAACCACCAGCGGTAGCCGGCGAAGAGGCCTGCCGCCAGCACCAGCAGCAGGAGAGCGAACAGGAGTTTTTTCGGCATAGGACCCCCAGACAGGTTGGATGGAGGCATGGTGTACCCTGCGCGCCGCGCAGGCAAGCCGTTGTGGAGGGGCCGCCCGCGCCTTCAGTCCTCCGGGGGAGGCGGGGCGATGACCTCGCGCGAACCGTTGGCCTGCAGGGGGCCGACGACACCGGCGGCCTCCATCTCCTCCACCATGCGCGCGGCGCGGTTGTAGCCGATCTTCAGGCGGCGCTGCACGCCGGAGATGGAGGCCTTGCGGGTCTCGGTGACGATGCGCACGGCTTCGTCGTAGAGGGCG
>JANTGX010000273.1 GCA_024762755.1 Gammaproteobacteria bacterium | reverse complement strand
TCTCCATGCCTCCACGACTCTGCGATCTCCGCGTTCATTTCCAGCGCCTTTTTCAATTTCACTCCCCTCGCTGCTTGTGCGGATACCATCACCGCCTCCGGGGAACCCGGGATAGAAACACGGAGACCACAGGGACGCAGTGACACGGAGATTTTTTTGTGTCTTTCTCCGTGCCTCCGTGTCTCCGTGGCCTCCGCGTTCATTCCCAGAGCCTCAATCATTTCACCCCCTCCGTCAGTTGCTCGGGCAACTCGGCCGCCGCGGCGCCGATGGAACCGGCACCGAGGGTGAGCAGTACGTCACCGTCGCGCAGCACGCCGCGCAGGGTGGCCGGCAGCGCCTCCACGCCCTCGACGAACAGCGGGTCCACCTGGCCGCGCAGGCGGATGGCGCGGGCCAGGGCGCGGCTGTCGTCGCCGCCCTGGGGCTGCTCCCCGGCGGCATAGACCTCGAGCAGGAGCAGCACGTCCACCCGTGAGAGCACCTGGGCGAAGTCCTCGAACAGGTCGCGGGTGCGCGAGTAACGGTGCGGCTGGAAGGCCAGCACCAGACGCCGGCCCGGCCAGGCCTCGCGGGCCGCGGCGATGGTTGCGTCCACCTCGCGCGGGTGGTGGCCGTAGTCGTCCACCAGCAACACCGAGCCCGCGGGCGTGGCCAGTTCGCCATACACCTGAAAGCGACGGCCGATGCCCTGGAAGTCGTGCAGGGCCTTCTGCATGGCGGCGTCGTCCACACCCAGCTCGCTGGCCACGGCGATGGCGGCGAGGGCGTTCAGGGCGTTGTGCGCGCCGGGCATGTTCAGGGTGATCTCCAGCGTGTCCTCGACACCCTGCCGCGCCACGCGGAAGTGGGTGTGGGGTCCCTCTTGACGCAGATCGAGGCCGCGCACGTCGGCGTCTTCGCTGGCGAAACCATAGGTCAGCACCGGCTTGGAGAGGGTCGGCAACAACTCACGGATCACCGGGTCGTCGATGCACAACACCGCCAGGCCGTAGAACGGCAGGTGGTGGAGGAATTCGACGAAGGCCTGTTTGAGGCGCTCGAAATCGCCGCCGTAAGTGGCCATGTGATCGGCGTCGATGTTGGTCACCACCGCCATCATGGGCGCGAGATAGAGAAAGGAGGCATCGCTCTCGTCGGCCTCCGCCACCAGGTAGCGGCCCTCGCCGAGGCGGGCGTTGCTGCCGGCGCTGTTGAGCAGGCCGCCGATGACGAAGGTGGGATCCAGTCCGCCTTCGGCCAGCAGGCTGGCGGTGAGGCTGGTGGTGGTGGTCTTGCCGTGGGTGCCGGCGACGGCGATGCCGAAGCGGAAGCGCATCAGCTCGGCCAGCATCTCGGCACGCGGCACCACGGGGATGCGCGCGGCACGCGCGGCCACCACCTCGGGGTTGTCGGCGGCCACCGCGGTGGAGGTCACCACCACGTCGGCGCCGGCCACATGCTCCGCGGCGTGGCCCTGGAAGACGCGGGCACCGCCGGCGGCAAGACGCCGGGTGACGGCGTTTTCGCGCAGGTCGGAGCCGGACACCCCGTAGCCCAGGTTGAGCAGCACCTCGGCGATGCCACCCATGCCGGCGCCGCCGATGCCGACGAAGTGGATACGGCGGATCCGCCCCCACTCGCCCTCGCGCCGCCCCATCTTCATCAAGCGCTCAGCCATCAGTGCGCTATCCCTGTGATAATTTCAAATTCAGTTAGCCTGTCAACGTTCACGGCAAGGCGCGCCTCGCAGGCAATGGCCATTCCCTTGTCAAGAGGCGGAACGCAGTCCGTGGGCGTTGACAGGCTAACCCGGAGGGCGTCCCTGTGGTGTCCCGCAGCGTCGTTCCAGTGCTCGCCAAGGGAATGGCCATTGCCTTCGCACTGCGCCTTGCTGCGGAACACCACAGGGACGCTGAATTCGGAATTATCACAGGGATAGCGCACGAGCCACCTCCAGACACTGTTCGGCCACCCGCGCGGTGGCCTCGGGCAGGGCGCGGGCGCGTGCCCGGGCACCCATCTCGCGCAGGCGCGCGGGGTCGAGGCCATGCAGCAACTCCACCAGGCGCCGGGCGTTGAGTTCCGCCTGCGGCAACAGCACGGCGGCATCGGCATCGGCCAGGTAGCGGGCGTTGGCGGTCTGGTGGTCGTCCACGGCGTGGGGATAGGGCACCAGGATGGAGGCCACCCCGGCGGCGGCCAGTTCGGCCACCGTCATGGCGCCGGACCGGCACAGCACCAGATCGGCCCAGCCATAGGCCTCGGCCATGTTCTCGATGTAGGGCTCGACACGCGCCTCGACCCCCGCCGCGGCGTAGGCGGCGCGGGCCTGGTCGATATTGCGCGGCCCCGTCTGGTGCCACACCTCGACCCGCGCGCCGGTGTTGAGTACCAGGCCGGAGTCGTCCTCCTCGCCACGCTGCAGCAGGGCCAGGGCCTCCGGCACCACCTCGTTGAGGCGCACCGCGCCCAGGCTGCCGCCCACCACCAGCAGGCGCAGTGCCCCGGCGTGGGGTTCGCGGGCGGAAAAATCGTTGGCGATGAAGTCCCGACGCAGAGGATTGCCCGTGTGCAGGGCGCCGGGCAGGGTCTCGGGGAAGGCCTCCATCACCCGCGTCGCCAGGGGCGCCAGCAGGCGATTGGTGAGCCCGGCCCGGGCGTTCTGCTCATGGATCAGGAGCGGTCGCCGCGACAGCCAGGCGGCCAGGCCGCCGGGGCCGCTGACGAAGCCCCCCATGCCCAGTACCGCCTGCGGCCGGCGCCGGCGCAACACCGCCAGGCTCTGCGCCAGGGCCTGCAGCAGGCGGAAGGGGGCCGTCACCAGGCCGCCCAGGCGCTGGCCACGCAGGCCACCGACGTTGATGAAGTCGATGGGGAAGCCGGCCGCCGGCACCACCTCGGCCTCCAGGCCACGGCGGGTGCCCAGCCAGCTCACCGAGGCGCCCTGGGCACGCAGCTCCTCGGCCACGGCCAGGGCCGGATAGACATGGCCACCGGTGCCACCGGCCATCACCAGGATGCGCCGCTCGGGGCTCATGGGCGCACCTCCCGGCGTCGCGCCGCCACGCCACTGGCGCGACCGGGCACGGTACGGCGGGCGCCCATGGGTGACTGCACGGGGTGTTCATAGGACACCCGCAACAGCAGGGCGCAGGCCAGACAGCTGACCACGATGGACGAGCCGCCATAGCTCATCAGCGGCAGGGTCAGGCCCTTGGTGGGCAGCACGCCCATGTTCACGCCCAGGTTGATGAAGGCCTGCATACCCAGCCATAGGCCGAGACCGAAGCCGAGGTAGCCGGCGAAGCGGTCGCCATCGCGCAGGGCCGCCTGGCCGATGAGAAAGGCCCGCCAGACCAGCACGGCAAAGAGCAGGATCACCAACACCGCGCCGGCCAGGCCCAGCTCCTCGGCGATCACGGCGAAGAGAAAGTCGGTATGTGCCTCGGGCAGATAGAACAGTTTCTGGATGCTGCCGCCGAGGCCCACCCCCAGCCACTCGCCACGGCCGAAGGCGATCAGTGCCTGGGTCAA
>JANTGX010000272.1 GCA_024762755.1 Gammaproteobacteria bacterium | reverse complement strand
TCGCCGGGGGCGAGCAGGTGTTCGGGTCTGCCATTGAGGCCGAGGGTGAAGACCGGCGGGTGTTCCACGAGCCAGAGCTCGTCCGCGGTGTCGGCATCGCGCCGTTCGGTGAAATCGCGCATGGCGGCCCAGGTCTCGGCGTAGTCACGCAGGCCGAGCCGTCGCAGGCGGAGTGACGCGTGGCTCACAGGGCCATCATCACCTGGTCGCTGTCGGTGAGATCCTGGTAGATGGCGTCCAGCTGTTCCCGGCTGGTGGCGTTCACGGTGACGGTCACGGAGAGGAATCTGCCACCGCTGCTGGCGCGGCTCGTGATGGCCGTGTCCGGGGTCTCCGGGGCGTGGCGGCGGACGATCTCGGCCACGGTCTGCGGCAGGGCGTCGTGGTCCGTGCCCATGGCCTTGATGGGGAAGGTGCAGGGAAATTCCATGGCGTCGCGGCGGTCGGGGGTCTTGTCGTTCATGGTCTGAATATGGGGCTGGTGCGGGGGGCGATCAAGCCTGAGCGGTGCTGGCGAAGTTCGCCTTGTAGGCCTGATACAGGGCATCCATGCGCCGGAACACGGGGCCTGGTCGAGCCTCGCCCACCGCCCGCCCGTCGAGGGTGGTGACGGGGACGATCTCACGCGTGGAGCTGGTGACCCAGATCTCACTGGCCGTGACCAGGGCCGCCTGGGGGATCTCCGCCTCGTGTGCCGGGATGTCGTTGTCGTGGGCCAGTTCGAGGATCAGGTCGCGGGTGATGCCCGGCAGCAGGCGCGGCCCTTTGGGGGGCGTGGTGAGCACGCCGTCGATGACCGCGAAGAGGTTACTGGCGGCGCCCTCGGTGGCCATGCCGTCGCGGATCAGGATGGCCTCGGCGGCGCCGGCGTCCAGGGCCTCCTGGCGCAGCAGCACATTGGGCAGCAGGCTGATGGCCTTGATGTGACAGCGGGCCCAGCGGATGTCCTCGTGGGTGATGGCGGTGATGCCCGCCTCGCGCACCGTCGTCGGCAGTGGCCGCAGGGGGTTGCACATGGCGAACACGGTGGGCGTGGGATGCGCCGGCAGGGCGTGGTCGCGCGCCGCCGGGCCGCGGGTGACCTGCAGGTAGAGGGAGAGGTCGCCGCCGCCGTTCTGCGCGATCAGGCGGCTGAACAGCTGCGACCATTCGGCGCGTTCGCAGGGCCGGGGGATGCGGACCTCGGCGAGGCTGTTCTCCAGTCGCGCCAGGTGTTCGTCACAACGGAAGGGGTGGCCGCCGAATACCGGGATCACCTCGTACACGCCATCGCCAAAGATGAAGCCGCGGTCCAGCACCGGCACACAGGCCTCCGCGGCGGGGAGGTATTGGCCGTTCAGATAGACGATGGACACGGCCGGTCTATTCGAACATCAGGCGGACTTCGTCCAGCAGGCGATCGAACAGCCCGCCCTCGGCGACCTCGTCCAGGGCCACCAGTTTGCGCTCGGCGTAGGGTTCGCCATCCAGGCTCAGCTCCACGCTGCCCAGCACCTGGCCCTTGCGTACCGGGGCGACGATACGGCTGTCCATGGTCATCTTTGCCTCGAGTTGCTTGTAACGGCCCTTGGGGATGGTGACGTAGAGATCCTCGGCCAGGCCCAGGGGCAGTTCCGGCCGGGCTCCCTTCCAGATGCGCGCGGTGGTCAGCGGCTCGCCGGCGCCGTACAGGCGGTGGGTCTCGAAGAAGCGATAACCGTAGGTGAGCAGCTTCTGGCTCTCGCTGGCGCGCGCCTCTTCGCTGCGCGTGCCCAACACCACCGAGATCAGGCGCATGTCGTCGCGCAGCATGGAGGCCACCAGGCAGTAGCCGGCGGACTCGGTGTGGCCGGTCTTGATGCCGTCCACGTACTTGTTGCGCCAGAGCAGCTTGTTGCGGTTGAACTGCTTGATACCGTTGAAGGTGAAGGACTTCTGCGAGTACAGCTTGTAGTTCTCGGGGAAGTCGCGGATCAGCGCCCGGGCCAGGGTGGCCAGGTCGCGTGGGGTGGTGTAGTGGTCCTTGTGCGGCAGGCCGGTGGCGTTGACGAAGTGGCTGTTGCTCATGCCCAGCTCGGCGGCGTGCTGGTTCATGAGCGAGACGAAGGCATCCTCGCTGCCGGCCACGTGCTCGGCCAGGGCCACCGTGGCGTCGTTGCCCGACTGAATGATCACGCCCTTGAGCAGGTCGCCCACGCTGACCTTCTTGCCCACCTCGACGAACATGCGCGAACCGGGCATGCGCCAGGCCTTTTCGCTGATGGTCACCATGTCGTCCAGGTGGATGTTGCCCTTGGCCAGCTCGTGGTCGACCACGTAGGCGCTGAGCATCTTGGTCAGGCTGGCCGGTTCCATGCGCTCGTCGGCATTTTTCTCCGCCAGCACGCGGCCGCTGTGGAAATCGGTGAGCAGATAGCCCTTGGCCTGGATCTTGGGTACCGCCGGGATGAGGGTGGCGGCTTGGCTGCCGAGGGGCAGGAGGAGGAGACAGAACAGCAGGAGATTACGCAGCATGGGCAAGATTTTCGTTGGTGGCTGGGACGGAAAAAAGGCCGGTAGGATAGCCAGTTTCAGCGCCTATGACCACCGCCGGACCGATTCATTCCCTCACCAGATGGGCATTGTCGATACCGAGGGGGGCGAGTCTCTTGACCAGGGCCTGCGCCGCGTCGGCGGTATCCAGGGGGCCGATGCGTACCCGGTAGACGGGCGCCGCGCCACTCACGCCGGGGTTGATGAGCACGTTCTCCCCGGTCAGGCCGAGCAGGCGCACGAGCATCTGCTCGGCGTTGTCGCGCTCGCTGAAGGCCCCCACCTGCAGATAGACGCGCTCGCTGGTGTCGGCGCGGGCCACGGCGGCCTTGGGCCGCACGGGGGTGGCGGCCGGCGACTTGGCGCGCGGGTCGATGAGACGGATCTCGACCTGCGCGGTGCCCGTGTCGTAGACGCCCAGCTTGCGCGCCGCGGCGTAGGAGAGATCGATGATGCGGCCCTCGACGAAGGGGCCACGATCGTTGACGCGCACGATGGCCTTGCGCCCGTTGTCGCGGTTGGTGACCTCGACGTAG
The DNA here is from genome assembly GCA_024762755.1 of Gammaproteobacteria bacterium. Lineage (GTDB taxonomy): Bacteria > Pseudomonadota > Gammaproteobacteria > SZUA-152 > SZUA-152 > JANTGX01. The sequence continues at coordinate 487 of JANTGX010000272.1, read as the reverse complement.
GAGGGGATGGGCAGGGTCTTGTGCGCCGCGGTCATGGCATACATGTCGTAGGGCTCACCGCTGGAGGTGCGCCGGCCGTGGAACTTGGTGCCGTACCAGGAGGCCTGGCCGCGCTGGCGGAAGCCGGCCAGCTGGCGGCGGATGCGATAGGTGCGCCCGGCCACCTCATAGGAGATGGGGTTGCCATACTTGCTGTAGGGCTCCGCGCGGGGCACGGCATCGGGGATGGCGGTGATGTCCGGGTGATGGTCGGGCGCGCCGTCGCGGGTCTCGAAGCCGCCGCAGGCGCCAAGCAGCAGCGCCAGCGGGATGGGCAGTAGGCGCCACAGGCTATTCACCGCGGCGCGCCTTGATGGCCTCGCCCAACTGGTACACCGCCATGGCATACAGCGGGCTGTGGTTGTAGCGGGTGATGGTGTAGAAATTGTTCAGGCCCAGCCAGTAGTCGGGGCGACCGACCTTGTTGTCGAAGGCGATGAGCGCGGCG
>JANTGX010000271.1 GCA_024762755.1 Gammaproteobacteria bacterium | reverse complement strand
AGCGGCTGGGTTCGCACTCCACCACTTCGCCGTGCTTGCGGCGTTTGGCGGCCATGCTGAAGGTGAGGGTCTTCTGCGCCCGGGTGATGCCGACGTAGGCCAGGCGGCGCTCCTCTTCCACGTTGTCGCCGTCCAGGCTGGCGTGGTGGGGCAGCAGCTGTTCCTCCACGCCGACCATGAAGACGTGCGGAAACTCCAGCCCCTTGGCGGCGTGCAGGGTCATCAGGGAGACCGCCTCGTCGCGCTGCTCCTCTTCGTTGCGTTCGAGGATGTCCATCAGGGTCATGCGCGAGACCAGGTCCGACAGGCTGGCATCGTCGCCCTCCTGCTCGGCCATGCGGCCCAGCCAGGCGAGCAGCTCGTGCACGTTGCCCATGCGCCGCTCGGCGGTCTTGGGGTCGTTGGCGGTGTCCAGCAGCCACTCCTCGTAGCGGATGTCGTCGATCAGGCCCTGGACCGCCTCCAGCGTATCGCCGCGGCTGGCTTGGTCCGACTTCTCCGCCAGCCACTCGACGAACTCCCGCAGGCGGTTCACGGCGCGCTCGGGCAACACCGTCGAGAGCCCCATCTCGTAGGCCGCGGCGCACAGGCTGACACCGCGCTCGGTGGCGTAGCCGGCCAGTTTTTCCAGGGTGGTGGGGCCGATCTCGCGGCGCGGGGTGTTGATCACGCGGAGGAAGGCGTTGTCGTCGTCGTCGTTCACCAGCAGGCGCAGGTAGGCCATGATGTCCTTCACCTCCTGGTAGGCGAAGAAGGAGGTGCCGCCGGAGATCTTGTAGGGGATCTGGCTCTCGCGCAGGGCGCGCTCGAACAGGCGTGACTGGTGGTTGCCGCGGTAGAGGATGGCGTAGTCGCTGAAGCGTCCGGCACTCTGGAACTTGTGCGCCAACAGGCGCGAGACCACCTGCTCCGCTTCGTGGTCTTCGTTCTTGGCCTGCAGCACCTTGAGCGGATCGCCATAGCCCAGCTCGGACCAGAGGCGCTTCTCGAAGACGTGCGGATTGTTACCGATGAGCTGGTTGGCGGCCTTGAGGATGCGCCCGGCGGAGCGGTAGTTCTGCTCCAGCTTGATCACCTTGAGGGTCGGAAAATCATCGGCCAGCAGGGCCAGGTTCTCTGGCTGCGCGCCGCGCCAGGCGTAGATGGACTGGTCGTCGTCGCCCACCACGGTGAGCGCGCCACGCACGCCGACGAGCTGCTGCACCAGGCGATACTGCGTGGCGTTGGTGTCCTGGTACTCGTCCACCAGCAGATAACGGATGCGATTCTGCCAGTGTTCCAGCACCTCGGCCCGCTCGTCGAACAACTGCACGGGCAGACCGATGAGGTCGTCGAAGTCCACCGCGTTGTAGGCCCGCAGGGTACGGTCGTAGATCTCGTAGAGCACCGAGGCCGCCACCTGCTTGGGGTCCCCGTCGGCCGCCTCCTGGGCCTGCGCCGGGGTCACGCGGTCGTTCTTCCAGGCGGAGATCTGCCACTGCATCTCGTTGGCCTGGTCGTCGCCATCGAACTCGCGGCGCATCAGGGCCTTGATCAACTGCTGCGCGTCCTGCGCGTCGTAGATGCTGAAGCCGGGCTTGAGGCCCACATGGGCGTGCTCGCGCTTGAGGATGTTGAGGCCCAGGTTGTGAAAGGTGGAGACGCGCATGCCGCGCCGGTACTTGGCCTCCAACTGATCGGCCAGGCGCGACTGCATCTCGCGCGCCGCCTTGTTGGTGAAGGTGAGGGCGGCCACCTGGTGGCCCTTGAGTCCACAGCGTTCGACCAGGTGGACGATCTTCTGCGTGATCACGCGGGTCTTGCCGGAACCGGCGCCGGCCAATACCAGCAGCGGGCCGTCGATGTAACGCACCGCCTCTTTCTGGCGGGGATTGAGATCGGACATGGGCGAGAGAACCACGCACAGAGACAACGGGAAGGAGGCCTATTCTAACCCGCCGGCGGGCCCAGGACACCTCCGCCAGCCCTCCACGGACCTTCCGCGCCGTCTCAGTGCGACGGACCGTCGGCCTCCTCGTCGTCCAGGCACTGGGACGATTCCAGCCACATGACGTTGATGATGCCGAAGGCGACGGCGAGCAGTACGCCGAGTATCCAGGTGAAGTACCACATGGTCGTCTCTCCTCAGTAAAGGGTGTGGCTCTGTTCCGTCACCTGCTGCTCGGTGACCTTGCCGCGCATGACGCGATAGACCCAGCTGGTATAGGCGATGATCAGGGGCAGAAAGATCAGCACCGCCCAAAACATCAGCTGCAGGGTCAGGTGGCTGGAAGTGGCGTCCCACAGGGTGAGACTGCTGCGCGGGTCCAGGGAGGACGGCAGGACGAACGGAAACAGGGAGAAGCCGGCCGTCAGGATCACCCCGGCGAGGGCCGTGCCACTGCCGATAAAGGCCATCCCGGGGCGATCCCGGGCGGACAACAGCAGGGCCAGCCCGGTACCGGCGAAGGCCAACAGCGGCGCCAGCATCATCCACGGGTAGCGGCCGTAGTTGGCCAGCCAGGCACCGGCCTCCTTGACCACCGTCTTGCCGAGGATGTCGGGCTCCGCATTGGTCGCCGGCAGGCTGCTGATGCGATAACCCTCGATGCCCAAGGCCAGCCAACCACCGGCGAGGGCGAAAAAGACCATGAACAGAAGCCCCGCGCTGAGCGCCGCGCGTTTTGCCCGGGCATTGATCTCGCCCTCGGTCTTGATCTGCAGGTAAACCGCGCCGTGCATCAACAACATGCTCAGGCTCACCAGACCGGCAAGCAGGGCAAAGGGATTGAGCAAGGCGAAGAACGAGCCGCTGTAGCTGGAGCGCAGGCTGTCGTCGTACTGGAACGGCAGACCGAGGAACAGGTTGCCGAAGGCGACACCGAACACCAGCGCCGGGACGACGCCGCCGATGAACAAGCCCCAGTCCCAGGCCGAACGCCAGCGCGGGTCTGCCAGTTTGGATCGATAGTCGAAGCCCACCGGGCGGAAGAACAGGGCAAACAACACCAGCAGCAGGGCCACGTACAGGCCAGAGAAGGCCGTGGCATAGACCGCCGGCCAGGCCGCGAACAAGGCCCCGCCGGCGGTGACGAACCAGACCTGGTTGCCCTCCCAGGTAGGGCCGATGGCGTTGATGATGACCCGCCGTTCGGTGTCCGTACGGCCGATGAAGGGCAGCAGGGTACCCACGCCGAGGTCGAAGCCGTCGGTCAGTGCAAAGCCGATGAGCAGCACACCGACGAAGAGCCACCAGATCAGTTTCAGGGTCTCGTAATCGAAGATCATGGGGCGTCTCCTTCAGATGTCGTCGCGGCGCGGCGATTGGGGCTGGGTCATGGGGGCGGCACCGCCATGGCGTTCCAGGTCGTATTTTCCGGTGTGCAGGCTGCTCGGTCCGAGGCGGACGTACTTGATCATCAGGTACATCTCCGCCACCAGTAGCAGGGTATAGAAGCCGATGAAGCCACTCAGGCTGAAGAGGAGATCACCCCGGCTGAGCGTGGAGGTGGCCAGAGCGGTGGGCAGGATCTCACCGATGGCCCAGGGTTGCCGGCCATATTCCGCCACCACCCAGCCG